>CACYIR010000009.1 GCA_902774525.1 uncultured Lachnospiraceae bacterium | reverse complement strand
GAAGCGTTCTCCGGAAGGCTGTACAGGGATGAGATACCGGATCTTATAACGGATACCGGATGGTTATCAAAATGTATGTTTTAGGAAAGGAAGTATTATAAAATGAAAAAAGTAATTGCACTTATCTTAGCCTTAGCTCTTTGCTTTGGAGCTGTGGCATGTTCTTCCGACAACAAGGAAGAAAACACCAACCCCACAGGGGCTGCAAACAATGACACCAACACAACCCAGACCGGTAATGAAGGTGAACAGAACGTAACAACACCCGCACCTGATACTTTAGACCCTAACGGTACACATATCGTGACCGATCATGCAGGTAACCAAATAGAAGTACCCAACAAGGTTGAACGTGTGGTAGTAGCAGATATCTACCCCATGGCTTCTGTACTTGCGGTATTCTTTGATTCTGCAGACAAGATCGTAGGTATGGCACCTCCCTGTATGAGTGCTGCGAAGAACGGCCTCTTGGGCGAGCTGTATCCGGCTATCCTTAACGCACAGACCAACTTCATAGACGGTACCAATGTTAATATCGAGGAACTTTTAAAGCTCAACCCTGATGTAGTATTCTACAGTGCAGGCAGCAAGGAAGAGGGAGAAGCATATAAGAACGCAGGTATCCCCGCTATAGGTATATCCCCCGGAAAGTGGGGCTATGATGCCATAGAGACACTTAATCAGTGGATAGATACCTTGGTACAGATATTCCCCGATAACGATAAGTCAAAGGTAGTAAGAGAGTACTCCGAGAAAACCTACAAGATGGTACAGGAAAGAGTGGCAGGTTTAAGCGATGCAGATAAAGTAAAGGCATTTTTCCTGTTCCAGTATTCCGATTCAAATATCATGACCAGCGGCAAAAAGTTCTTCGGACAGTGGTGGTGTGATGCTATCGGAGCAAAGAATGCGGCAGAAGAGCTTGAGAAGGATAACTCCGTGGCAGTCAACATGGAACAGATATATGCATGGAATCCCGAGCTGATATTCATCACCAATTTTAATACAGCTAAGCCTGACGACTTATATAACAACACTGTCGGAAGCTACGACTGGAGTGAGATAGACGCTGTAAAGAACAAACAGGTTTATAAGATGCCTCTCGGTATGTACAGAAGTTATACCTGTGGAGTTGATACACCCGTTACTCTGCTCTGGCTTGCAAAGACGGCATACCCCACACTTTTTGAGGATATAGATATCACTGCGGAGACAAAGACATATTACAAGGAAGTATTCGGGATCACCCTTACCGATGAACAGGCAAACAAGATATTCTCACCCGTATCCGCAGCAGGCACAGGGTTTACAGGAAATGGAAAATAATTTAACATAAGCATTTTCAAATATGCTAAAATATAAATAATAAGGACAGTTGCATGAAAGGAGCAGACATGGGATTAAATGATACGGTAAGTGCGGACAGAACGCACATAGCATTTTTCGGGAAAAGAAATGCGGGAAAATCAAGTCTGGTGAATGCGGTAACGGATCAGCAGATGGCGATAGTTTCGGATGTGATGGGAACGACCACGGATCCTGTGTACAAGTCCATGGAGCTGCTACCTTTAGGTCCTGTCATGATCATAGACACTCCCGGCTATGATGACGAGGGAGAGCTTGGAAAACAAAGAGTACTGCGTACTCTGCAGGTCATGAACAAGACCGATATAGGGATTTTGGTCACTGATGACAGTACAGGGCTCACGGAAGATGATGTAAAGATATGTGATACATTGGGAAAGAAAAATGTACCTTATGTTGTGGTGCTTAATAAATCTGATCTGACACCTCATCCGGCTGCGTTGCAGCCACCTTCCCCTCTAGGGGAAGGCTTGAGAGACAGGAGCAACCCTGCAGACGATGTCGATATGTCTATACGGAATGCAGAGACTGCACTTTCTTCTGTATCTGCCAAGCCTGCCGGGATAATCAGGGTATCTGCTCTTAAAAAGACTAACATATGGGAATTAAAAGAGCTTATAGCCTCAGTTAAGCCCAATGTGTCAAACAGGAGGCTGGTGGCTGACCTTATATCGCCTTCCGACATGCTGGTGCTTGTTATGCCCCAGGATGAGTCTGCACCTAAGGGCAGGCTGATACTTCCCCAGGTACAGATGATAAGGGATATCATAGACGAGCATGCCATGGCCCTGTGTGTACAGCCGGAAGAAGTAAAGGCAGCGTTGGAGAGCTTAAAACAGCCTCCCAAGCTTGTAATTACCGACAGCCAGGCATTTAAGAAGGTAGCGGCAGATGTACCCGATGAGGTAATGCTTACATCCTTCTCTATCCTTCTTGCACGTTATAAGGGTTACCTTGACAGTGCTCTTAAGGGTATAAATGCGATAAAGACCCTTACTCCCGAAGACAGGGTGCTTATAGCCGAAGGCTGCACGCATCACCGCCAGTGTAATGACATAGGTACCGTGAAGATACCTAACGGCTTAAGGAATAGGCTCGGGTTTGATGTGAAGTTCGATACGGTATCGGGGAATGAGTTCCCGCTTGAGCTTGATAAGTACAAGGCAGTGATCCACTGCGGAGGCTGTATGCTGAACGAGCGTGAGATAAGTAGCCGCATAAAGAGCGCAGAGGACCAGGGAGTGCCGGTCACCAATTACGGGATACTCCTTGCATGGCTGCAGGGGATACTTGACAGATCGATACGATGTCTGATATAAAGATGATAAAGGTTTAAATGATTGTCATTCTGAGCGTAGCAAAGAATCTTGTGGTTATAAAAGATCCTTCACTTCGTTCAGGATGACAAAATTGTATTCAGGATAACAAAGCTATATTCAGAATGACAGAGGTATATTGGTATGGAGAATATTATAGATAAAAGCAATAAAGACAATAACAGTACAGATAATAAGACCGACATCCTTTGTATCGGTATGGCTCTGGTGGATTCCATCATTAAAGGCTTTAATCCGGAGCCGGTATCGGCTTCAGGGTTTACTGCTGTATCGGGTACACTGAATGTGGGCGGAGAGGCTGTAAATGAGGCTGTGGCAGCAGCTAAGCTCGGCATGCGCACCGGCATACTCTGTACTTTGGGTACTGATCCGGCAGGAGATATGATAGTGGATTATCTGAAAAAGAACGGAGCGGATACCTCCAAAGTGATACGTGATGCGGAGCACGCAACGCCCGTTACCACTATGTTCGTAAATAATGACGGTACCAGGAAATCCATAACCAATCAGGCTCATCGTTATAATTTTCATCCTGAAAAATATGTGGAAGAGATAGTAAAAGCCCGTGCCATAATACTTGGTTCCCTTTTCAGGGCTCCGTTTGATGACCCGGCGATCATTCATGAAGTGGTTACAGGGGCAAAGAAAGCGGGAGTGCTGGTTATCGCGGATACCAAGCTTCCGAACTTTGTAAAGCTCACACTTGATGACATAAAAGATACCCTGCCGGAACTCGATTTTATCACTCCCAATGAGGATGAAGCAAAATATTTTACCGGAAAAACTGAACCTGAAGATATGGCTGATGTATTCTTAGGATACGGTGTAAAGAATGTGATCATAAAGCTGGGTTCTAAGGGCTGCCTGTTTAAAAACAGCGAAAAGACGATAAAGATTCCCCCTTTAAAGATAAATGCGGTGGATGCAACCGGTGCGGGAGATAATTTTGTGGCGGGACTTGCCACAGAACTTTTAAAGGGAAAGACGATAGAAGAAGCGTTAAAATTTGCAAATGCCTGCGGAGCTATCTGCACAACGGCGATAGGCGCAGGCACTGCATTAAAAGATTATGATCAGGTATTAAAGTCTCTTCTTTAATTCTTTGGAGAGCTCCTCGTATCCGGGCTTTCCTAAAAGAGCAAACATGTTCTTCTTGTAGCTCTCAACGCCGGGCTGGTTGAAAGGATTAACTCCTAAGAGATATCCGCTCACACCGCAGGCAAACTCAAAGAAGTAGAAGAGCTGTCCGAGTGAATACTCTGTACGGTCGGGGATATAGATCTTAAGCTGAGGTACACCGCCGTCGGTATGTGCAAGGCAGGTTCCCTTCATAGCGCTCTTGTTTACGAAGTCAACGGTCTTTCCTGCTAAGTAGTTAAGTCCGTCAAGGTCTACATCTTCTTTTTCGATAACGATATCACAGTCTGCACCGTCCAGCTCCATTACGGTCTCAAAGAGAGTACGCTGGCCGTCCTGGATGAACTGGCCCATGGAGTGAAGGTCTGTAGTAAGGTCTACGGATGCGGGGAAGATACCCTTCTGGTCCTTGCCTTCGCTCTCTCCGTAGAGCTGCTTCCACCACTCTGCTATATAGTGGAGTGCGGGCTCGTAGTTAGCAAGTATTTCTATGGATTTACCCTTGCGGAGAAGTATGTTTCTTACTGCTGCATACTTTAATGCAGGGTTCTTTTCATATTCGGCCTCTAAACATACCTTCTTCATATCCCTTGCACCCTTCATCAGAAGGTCAAGGTCAGCACCGCTTACTGCGATGGGAAGAAGACCTACTGCGGTAAGTACTGAGAAACGTCCGCCGATATCATCCGGTACTACGAACTCCTCGTAGCCTTCCTCGTCAGCCACCTTTTTTAAAGCTCCGCGAGCCTTATCTGTGGTAGCGTAGATACGCTTGGCAGCTTCCTTCTTGCCGTACTTATCGATGAGCATCTTCTTGAATACTCTGAATGCGATGGCAGGCTCTGTGGTGGTACCTGATTTGCTGATCATGTTGATGGAGAAATCACGGTCGCCGATCACGTCCTTTAAGTGAGCCATGTACTGTGTGCTGATGCTGTTGCCTACATAGTATATCTCGGGAGTCTTACGCTTAGACTTGGGGATGTTGTTATAGAAGCTGTGGCGTAAGAAATCGATGGCTGCACGTGCGCCTAAGTACGAACCGCCGATACCGATAACAAGCAGTACGTCCGAGTCGGACTGGATCTTTTCGGCAGCTTTCTTGATGCGTGCAAATTCTGCCTTGTTATACTTGGAGGGAAGCTCTATCCATCCTAAGAAATCGTTTCCTGCTCCTGTTTTGGTTACGAGCTCTTCCTTAGCTGTAAGTACGAGCTTTTCCATGTTTTTGATCTCATCCGCCGAGACAAATGCCTTTGCTGCGGAATCGTCAAAGAGTACCTTTTTCATATTTATCCTCCTGATAATATGAAAACCCTGCTTTCTCAGGGTTCTCATTTAAGTTTGTTTTTATTCGTCCTCGTCACCGAACATTTCGTCATAATCTTCGTTGTCCATAAGCTCATCGAATGCTTCGCTTGCTGCTTCGAATTCTTCATCATCGCCTATGTCGTCAAGGTCATAGTTGCCGTCACCGTTGTCGATGAAACGGTAAAGGAGGAAATCTCCGTCGGGGTCATTTTCGGGCAGCAGGGCGATATAATCTCTTTCGCCGCAGGGGAAGATGGCGATAACATCGCAGGTCATCTCGGAACCGTCCTCTAAGGTAAGGGTTACCTGGTCAAACTCCTCCTCGAACTCTTCTTCGTTTAAATTGTTGTTTTTGTCACTCATGTTATTCCTCCTTTTATTTTGTGATCTTGTTGATGGTTGCGTTGTCAAATATTATATTTTCCGCTTTCTGGCGGATCGCTTCGAGGTTTTCATTCTCGTCTTCGGATTTTTCTTCTTCGGTAAGGGTAAGACCTTCTGCTTTTACGATCTCATCTAAGATATGAACGTATTTTACCTGGAATTCCGACTGCTCATGTATGAACAGCTTGTATTCCTCTTCGGTAAAGCCGTAAGCATACTGGAAATATGTAAGACCGTCTATACCATAGTACTGCTGCATCAGAAGATCATAATACTGCAGCGCGCTTTCTTCTTCATAGGCTACTTCTTCGGATATCTCTCCGGTAAATTCGGAGGACTCTATAACCTGCTTTATGAGGTCATCCTTTGCCATGGAATCGGCATATTCCTCGTTGTACTTTGCAAATTCCTTGCGTGCGGCCTCTTTGTACTCCTCTATGGAAGCAAATGATGTGTTGGCAGCTACGAGCTCGTCGGTAAGCTCGGGTGTTACATATGTATATATCTCATTGATATTTACCATGAAATTAACGGGTTTTCCGGCAAGTTCGGCATTACCGTAGTTTTCAGGGAATGAAAGGTCGAGGGATATGGAATCACCCTGCTTTTTCCCGATAAGGCCGCTTTCAAAACCATCTATAAAGGAGTGGGATCCGATCTCAAGTTCATAGCCTGTGGCCGATCCGCCGTCAAATACTTCGCCGTCCATTGTGCCCACAAAATCGATCAGGACGAAGTCGCCGTTCTGTACTTCGCGGTCTGTTACGGGGCTTTTTTCCTTTACGGTTGAAAGGAAATATTTAAGCTCGTTTTCTATATCGTCTTCTGTTACGGGAGGTACCTCACAGTCTGTGGTAAGTCCCTTGTAAGTGCCGAGTTTTACGGATACATTAAACTCCTTGGGAGCTATAGCCTGTGTGGGAAGGACAGTAGTACCTTCTCCCTCGCCTTCGCTGCCTATAGGATCGGCTTCGACTGTAACGGTCTGGTTGTTTGCGGCATCTGTATCTGTCGGAGTGGGATTTTTATCTTTTTCATCCCTGTTTAACAACAAAACTATGAAAAGCACGAGAAGTGCTACGATCACGATACCTAATGCTATCACTACTCCAAAGAGGGTTTTATTTCCCTGTGCGGGAGCATTGTTATCCTTTGTCTTGGGGGCTGTCTCCGGGTTTTCGTCAGCTGCGGTGGTTTCGACAGCTTCTTCGACCGTTTCTGCTGCTGCATTTTCTCCAGCCTCGGTCACTTCCCCGGCAGTTTCGGTCACGCTTTCGACAGTGTCGATATCCGTGCCGGTTAAAAGTTCTTTTTCATTATCCATTTTTGATAATACCTTATACCTTTATATTTTCTTTTTTTACTTAATGATGCTGCGGATTGCTAAAGTTTCAACCTAAGCATCATATCATGTTTTATATAAAATTTCAACATGAAAACCATCTCCCGGATGCTCCGCAGGGGAGCGCAAGCCCAGTTTCCTTTACGGGCAGTCCTATTTCGTCCGCCTCAACCTTTCCCCCGTAGCGTTTTACAAGGAGGGAGTTCAGCATGTATGAGAGTACCGCGGGCTGAAGGCCTGTTGTATAGGAGTTGATGAGGAAAAACAGGGGCTTTTTAGTGAGGACGTTTACGCAGAGTTCCACAAAAGGATACAGGCTTTCTTCAAGCTTCCATATCTCACCTTTGGGTCCGCGGCCGTATGAAGGGGGATCCATGATCACCGCATCATAAAAGCTTTCACGTCTGATCTCACGCTCGACGAACTTCCTGCAGTCATCCACGATCCAGCGTATCGGGGCATTTTCAAGTCCTGAAAGTGCCGCGTTTTCTTTTGCCCAGCCGACCATACCCTTTGAGGCATCGACATGTGTCACGCTGACTTTACCTTTTTCACCGTCATATCCGGCTTTTGCACAGGCAACGGTTGCTCCTCCCGTATATGCAAACAGGTTAAGTATTTTGATCTGTCTGTCGGGCTCTTTTGACAATGCGTTTTTTATGATACCGCTCATCCAGTCCCAGTTGGCAGCCTGCTCGGGGAACAGACCGGTATGCTTGAAACTGAAGGGCTTGAGATTAAACTTTAAATCTTTATAGGATATGCTCCACTGTTCGGGGAGACTGAAGAACTCCCATTCGCCGCCGCCCTTGGAGCTTCTGTGATAATGGGCGTTCAGCTTATTCCATTTGTCCGAGACCTTCGGAGTGCTCCAGATGACCTGCGGATCGGGACGCAGGAGTATGTATTTACCCCAGCGTTCAAGCTTCTCGCCCTCAGTACAGTCAAGTACTTCGTAATCCTTCCAATTATCTGCTGTCCACATATTTATACCTTATAAATCCTCTTCATATATTTCATCGAAAGTAAAGATGAATTCCGTACCTAAGCCGGGCTTACTCTTCACATCTATGGTACCGCCGTGCTTTAAGGCTATCTGTTTTGCTATGGGGAGTCCTAAGCCGGTGCCTTTTGCGTTCTGACGGAGCTTTGATTTATAAAACTTATCGAAGATGTTCGGAAGATCCTCTTCACTGATACCGATACCTTCATCCTTTATGCTGCATATGATCTTTCTTTTTACCGAGGTAAGGGTGAGATGTATGGTCTTACCCGGCTCGGAAAACTTGATGGCATTGTCCAGGATGACTATGAACATCTGGCGCAGGCGGTCGTAATCGCCGAGTATCATGTACACGCTGCTTTCCCTGTGCATGATAAGCTGTATGCCTTTGTCGGCACTGATGGCGAGAGCGGATCTTACTATCTCGTCGAATATATGTACCAGGTTTACCGGTTCTTTTTCTATCTTAAAATCAGGATTCTGCATCTTGGAAAGTGTGAGCAGGTCGCCTACGAGACGCTCCATGCTCTTACATTCCGCGAGTATCCTCTCATTGTACTGCTCAACCTTTTCAGGGTCTGTGACTACGCCGTCCACCATGGATTCCGTATATGCACGGACAACCGCTATAGGGGTTCTCAGCTCATGTGATACATTTGCGAAGAAATCCTGTCGCATCTGTTCCAGGTTATCGGCTTTCTCACGGTTTGCTTTCAGTCTCTCTGCCAGAAGGTCGATACTTTTGGCCATCTCACCGATCTCATCGTCACGCTTGAGACCGGTTTTTACATCATAATCACCGTTCTGCAGGGCAGTGGTGACACTTCGCATCTTCATGACGGGCTTTGTGATCTGTCCGGCAAACAGGACCGATATCGCCATCGATACGACGAGAGCGATGATACCGCTGGTGAATATCATCTTGGCACCGGTGATCTTCATTTCGTCCACATCAGCCATGGGCTCCGAGATGATGAGCGCTCCGCATATCTCGTTCAGTTTTCCGTAGATGGGAAGTGCGGCGGATATGGTGGTGGCTCCGTGTATTTCACTGAAAAAGGTGCTCAGTTTTTTCTCACCTTTAAATGCGGCATTTAACAGCTCTTCAAATTCTTTCTGCTCGGTTACGGCCGAGATGCTGATGCTTTCAAGCGCGGGGTCCATGGGACGGTAGGCGTTGGGATTGGAGACGGTCCATATCTCACCCGACTCGATCTCATTGAATACACCGAGGTAGGAGAGTGCGCCTTCCACGTCGTTATCCAGCACGAATTTTCTGATGGCGTTTGATGCATTGGTACCGACTCTTTCAAGTTCCGCACCACGGTGCTCGGTGTTCGACTTATCAAACATATTTATGAAGATAAGTCCGAGTACCAGTGCGAAAAGTATCAACAGCACCACATAATAGCTGAATACCCGCATGAATATACTGCTTATGGGTTTCTTGTTTTTTAAGGACAAATTGTTCACCTCGCGTAATAGGTACGCTCAATCATTTGTTGATAACGAATTTATATCCGGCACCCCAGACTGTTTTGATGCTCCACTCGGGATGCTCATATGCGTCAAGCTTTCCGCGGATACGCTTGATATGTGTATCGACGGTACGTGTCTCGCCGTAATAATCATAACCCCAGATGCTGTTTAACAGGTTATCCCTGGTGAAGAGCTTTTCGGGATTGTTGGCCAGGGTCCATACCGTTTCAAGCTCTTTCTTAGTCATGCTGACCTGTTCGTTGTCCATATATAAGGAGTATTCCTTGATGTCTATGGTCATATTTCCGATGGTAAGCCTTGTGCGTTCGTTTTCCTCATGTTCATGCTTGGTCATACGGCGGAGTACCGCACGTACTCTTGCCATAACCTCGCTCGGACTGAAGGGCTTTACGATGTAGTCGTCAGCTCCTATATCAAGACCCATGATCCTTTCGAAGTCCTCACCTCTGGCTGTTACCAGTATGACGGGAGTATCCGACTTTTCACGGATGTTACGGCATACTTCATATCCGTCCATCTTGGGCATCATGACATCCAAAAGTACTACCACGGGCTGGTATTCAAAGAATTTGCTTAATGCTTCTTCGCCGTCCGATGCGACGAGAGGCTCATAGCCTTCCTTTTTTACGTAGTTGGAGAGGACGTCCGTGATATCGGGATTGTCGTCCGCTATAAGTATATATTGCATATTTGTTGAATTAGCAGGCATATTATCTTGTTCCTTTCATTTATTACTTGGAAAACCCCATAATACTACAAATATCATAATAACAGATTTTTACCGTTTTGACTATTATTATTTTATTAAAAGCCCGACATTTCACAAGTTTGTTACAAAAAATCCTTATTTTTGTTTAAATCGGGCGTTATAATCGGTATGCTCCCGGTAGTATGGGGGTAAATATGAGAAAAAAGGAGGGTGCGCCGTGGAAAGAAAGATAAAAGCAGCCGGATTGTTGCTTGTACTTGCTTTAGCAGTTTTTTGCTTTATATCACCTGTCGGAGCTAAGGCCGCAGAGGATGACGTAAGGCTTAATGTCAGCGAAGTAGCCATAGCAAAGGATAATACATTCCGTCTCCGCGTATACAATGTTCCGCGGAATGCCCGTATAGTATACAGATCAAGCGATAATTCCGTTGCATATGTGGATAACAGAGGATATATCACAGGTATTTCCAACGGAGATTGCGTTGTCACGGCTACAGTGGTCACGGGAGGAAGTGCAACGGATACACTCAAGTGTAATGTTACCGTCGGACCTGCCGCAGTAAGCGTTAAGCTTACAAAGACCGAGCTGGTATTGCTCACAGGCATGAAGAAGACTCTGAAGGCTATCGTATCTCCTCTTAATACAGTGGAGAAGCCTTTATTTTACTCATCGGATAAAGAGATCGCATCCGTTACCTCGATAGGCCGTGTACGTGCCAAGAGTACGGGAGAGGCAGTTATCTATGCTTTCCTTGTAAACGGAGAGGCTGCAGAATGCAAGGTCTACGTACTTAGTGACGAGGATTATGCAAAATATCAGGAAACAGGTACACTTGAAGGTATCCTGGATGACAACCAGGACGTTGAAGATCCTGACGATCCTGAAAATCCCGATGATGAACAGGGCAGTGAGGTGACCGGGACACCTACTCCTGCTGTTGAGCCTACAGATGAACCTGAACCTACCGTAACTCCTTCTCCTACAGGCATTGTTCAGGAATGAAACAAAAAGAATTATTAAAAATTCAAAGCCACACTTGAAATTTTCTTTCAAGTGTGGCATTCTTTTTGTAAGAATGAAAAGGACAGCGAGGAATAAAAGTGGACAACAACGCTAAGATAGTAACCAATAATAAGCTGATAGATCTGCATGTGCATTCAAATATATCCGACGGTACTTTATCTCCTTCTGAAGTGGTAAAGCTTGCATCGGACAGAGGCGTAGGCGTTATGGCTCTTACAGACCACGATACCGTGGAAGGAGTATATGAGGCCGAAGCTGCCGCCAAGGAGTACGGGATCGTATTTATACCCGGCATAGAGATATCGGCGGGCTTTAAGGACAGGGATGTACATATACTCGGGTATTTTGTGGATCCGGGATCAAAGGAGTTTAATGATATACTCACCGCCGCATGGGTTAAGCGTGAGGAGAGAAATGATAAGATAGCCGAAAGATTTGCCAAATTCGGGATAGCCCTTGATATAGAAGCGATAAAGAAGATAAGCGGAAGCAGTGTCATCACCAGGGCACATTTTGCAAGGTGGCTGGTAGAGAACGGATATTGCAGATCCAATTCGGAGGTGTTCGACAGATATCTCGGAAATGATAAGCCCTGCTACGTACCGAGGGATTATATGACGAGAGAGACTGCCATAAAGGCTATCACTGCGGCGGGCGGCATCCCGGTGCTTGCTCATCCCATGCTGTACGGATTAAACTACAAGGAGACCGATGCACTTGTCGGAGAACTCTGCGAGATGGGACTTAAGGGCATCGAGACATATTATTCGTCCAATATGGGATATGATGAGGATAATGTGAGAAGCCTGGCGTTAAAGTATAAGCTGATTATGACGGGCGGCACGGATTTCCACGGAAGCAATAAGCCCGGACTTGAGATAGGTACCGGAAGAAATAACAATATGCACGTACCGAAGAGTGCATATGAGGAGCTTTTTAAGCTTAAAGGTCTGCCGGTCCCGGAGATATGATGACAGAGGATGGAGTGATCATAATGAGAAAAGTATTAAAACTGATGGCGTTAATGTTGACAGTATGCATGATTTTTACAGGTTGTGACAATAACGGTTCGGGTGAAGGACAGGGTCCCGATGCTACAGGAGCGGCACAAAACCATGATGATTCCGAACCCGGGACACTTAAGGTATATTGCTTTGAACTCGGCAAAGCCGATTCGTTCCTTATTTATAACAATCAGGCTACCATCATCATCGATGCCGGCGAGAGAGGTCAGGGTAAGGACATCCTGCAGTATATGGAGAACAACGACATAAACGGTATCGATATGATGTTCATCACCCATTTTGACAAGGACCATGTGGGCGGAGCCGCAAAGCTTATAGGCAATACCGAGGTAAAGGAGATATATACTCCTTCTTATGTGAAGCCTTCGGATGATTATGATAATTTTTCTGAGAAGGTGAAGGAAAAGAAGACTCCCGTCACCGCATTAAAGGAGAATAAGACTTTTGAGATCGGCGGGATAAAGATAGATGTCAATGTACCTGCCAAAGAGGTATATGAAGAGGATCCGAGCAATAACTCTTCTCTTATCATCAGAGTAAGCTACGGGGATACTTCATTTCTTTTTACGGGAGATGCTGAAGGTATAAGGCTCAGAGAATACATTGCCACCCAGCCGGAGAAATGCAATGTGGTAAAGATGCCGTATCATGGTGATTATACGAGTTTTATGGGCTGTCTGGACGAGTTCCTGGACCTGGTACAGCCCGAATATGCCGTGATCACATCCTCCAAGGAATATAAGGAAGCTGATGAGACCAAGGATCTTATAGAAAAACGGGGGATAAAGCTTTTTAGGACCAGAAAAGGCAGTGTGCTTTTTGAAAGTGACGGTAAAGATGTAAAGGCTGTCCAGATGTCATAAGCATCATATTTTCGGACAGTCCGGATCGCAGGTGATTTGGAATTGAAACAGAATAAAGTATATACAATGAATATGTGTGAGGGGCAGATATTGCCGAAGATGCTTAAGTTTGCGGTTCCCCTTATGCTTTCAAGCATCCTGCAGCTGCTGTTTAATGCTGCGGATGTAGTGGTGGTCGGAAAGTTTGCGGGGGATGATGCCTTAGCGGCTGTAGGATGTACGGGCTCGCTCATTAATCTTCTGATCAACCTTTTTATGGGACTCTCTGTCGGTGCCAATGTTATGGTGGCAAGGCACTTCGGAGCGAAACGTGAGGATGAGCTTAAGAAAAGCGTGCATACCTCGATGCTTCTGTCGGTACTCGGCGGACTGCTGCTTACCGGTGTAGGAGTCCTTTTTACGGAAGGTATACTCGAGCTTATGGAGACTCCGGCAGAGGTACTTCCTCTTGCTGCCCTGTACTTAAGGATATATTTCATGGGCATGGTCCCCAATATGGTATATAACTTCGGAAGTGCGATACTCCGTGCTATCGGTGATACCAAAAGGCCCATGTATTTCCTGACACTCGCGGGTGTAGTAAATGTGTGCCTGAACCTCATATTCGTTATCGCACTTAGCTGGGGCGTGGCAGGAGTGGCTGTGGCTACCGTTATATCCCAGACTATCTCCGCAGTGCTTGTAGTATTGTGCCTTCTTAAGGAAAGCGGTGCGATAAAGCTTAAGATTAAAGATTTAAGGATTGATAAAAAAGAGCTTCTGGCGATACTGCGGATAGGTATTCCGGCAGGTTTGCAGGGATGTATTTTCTCCCTGTCGAATGTAGTGATACAAAAATCCATAAACGGATTCGGCAAAGTGACCGTATCGGGCAATTCGGCGGCCGCCAATCTGGAAGGTTTTGTATATGTGTCTATGAATGCATTCCATCAGGCGACACTTTCATTTATGAGCCAGAACTACGGTGTCGGCAGGTATGAAAGGCTGAAGAAGATAGCTGTATCGGGCATTTTGTGCGTAACGGCTACAGGTCTTACTTTGGGCAATCTTGAATACTTTTTCGGAAAAACACTGCTCGGTATTTACACATCAAGTGAAAATGTCATAGATGCAGGTCTTGTCAGAATGTCCATCATCTGTACCACTTACTGCCTGTGCGGCATGATGGATGTAATGGTTGGTGCGTTAAGAGGACTCGGATATTCATTTGTCCCGATGATAGTATCACTCTGCGGTGTATGCGGCATACGTCTGGTATGGCTGTTTACCGTATTTGAGATGGAGGAATATCATCTGGTGGAGACGGTATATGTATCGTATCCCATATCATGGCTTGCTACGTTCCTGATACATCTGGGAAGCTATATCGTCATAAGCAGGAAGATGAAGACGAGACTCGCCATGAAGCAGCTGACAGCGGGAGAATGACACGGAGGCTCATGCCGGATAAAAAGCAAAACCCGTAAAGTACGGGCAGAGGTATATAATGGATAATAAAAAGGATAAGCTGGTAGTCATATTGGGCACCAATGCTTCGGGTAAGAGCGGGCTCGGTATAGAACTGGCATTAAAATACGGAGCCGAGATAGTGTCAGCGGATTCAAGACAGGTTTTCCGCGGGCTTGATCTCGGAAGCGGCAAGGTGACAAAAGAGGAGATGAAGGGTGTGCCTCATTATCTTCTTGATGTGGCGGAGCCCGGAGATTTCTTTTCACTTAAGGAATATCAGGAACTGGCTTATAAAGCGATAGATGATATCATTTTAAGGGGCAGGCAGCCTTTCCTTGTGGGAGGTACCGGTCTGTATGTCAATTCGATAGCTGACGGATATGAGCTGTCGGACGCACCTGTGGATACGGAGTTGAGAGCTAAGGTAGAGGCCATGAGTTTAGACGAGCTGCAGACACTTGTAGAGGAAAAGCTTAAAAACATACCCGATACTCTTGATATGAAGAATAAAAGGCGCCTCGAGCGTG
Organism: uncultured Lachnospiraceae bacterium; assembly: GCA_902774525.1. Taxonomy (GTDB): domain Bacteria; phylum Bacillota; class Clostridia; order Lachnospirales; family Lachnospiraceae; genus RUG11977. The sequence continues at coordinate 8,184 of CACYIR010000009.1, read as the reverse complement.
CTGCCGAAAAGATACTTCAGGGAAAACCCTTAAATCTTGAGAGCATAAAGAGATATGAGACACTGTGCCTGGGAGTTACCTGGGAGAGGGCGAAGCTGTATAAGCGTATAGAGGAAAGACTTGACAGACGTCTTGACGAGGGCATGATAGAAGAGGTCGAGGGGCTTATGGAAAGAGGAGTATCGGATGATTTCCTCTACAGGCTCGGTCTTGAATACAGATATATCATGTTATACTTAAGAGGGCGTTTTAAGGACAGGGAAGAGTTCAGGACCAAGCTTTTTATGGAGATAAGGCATCTGGCCAAGGAACAGATGACCTGGTTCAGAAAGAGAAAAGACGTACACTGGCTTAATATGGAGGCAGATCCGATGGAAGAAGCCGGGAAACTGATCGACGCGTTTCTTAAATGATCGTCTCCCGCTGTCATTCTGAGCGAAGCGAAGAATCTTTAATACGGAGGTAACGGTTTTATGAAGTTGCTTATAGTCACGGGCATGAGCGGCTCGGGCAAATCGAAAGCGATGAAGATGCTTGAGGATAACGGTTATTACTGCATGGATAACCTCCCGACCAAGCTTTTTTCCAATTTTGTAAACATGATGCTGCAGATGGATGACCTTCCGAAATATATGGCGATCACTGCCGATGCGCGTAATCCGCATATTGCGGAGGAGCTTACGGGCGAGATAGAAGAGCTGAGAAAAATGGTGGAGGCTAAGATCCTGTATCTAGATACCGATGACAGCAATCTCTTAAAGCGATATAAGGAAACAAGACGTCTCCATCCTTTGATGGTATTCGACAGCAAGCTGGATTTAAAGGCTGCCATAGCGGAGGAGAGGCACCAGCTTGAATCCATAAGGCAGATATCGGATTATATAATCGACACCTCCGAGCTGTCCACGGCGGAGCTCAGGGAAAAGATCCTGCAGGTTATAAGCGAAGATGCCGAGGGCAGGATGAAGCTTAATTTTGTGGCGTTCGGTTACAAGTACGGTATCCCGGCCGATGCGGATCTCGTATTTGACGTAAGATGCCTTCCCAATCCTTTTTACCGTCCGGAACTTAAGAACCTGACCGGTATGGACAAGGAGGTAAGGGACTATGTCATGGCACAGAATGAGTCACGTGCCCTGTACAAACGTATAGTGGATTACTTAGAGTGTACGCTTCCGATGTACGAGAAGGAAGGAAAAGCGCAGCTGGTGGTAGGTTTAGGATGTACGGGAGGCCAGCACAGGTCACTCACCTTTGCGATACTGCTTGCGGAATACTTTGAAAAACAGGGCTATGTCACACAGAAATGGTCCCGTGACAAGAATAAAAATGTAGCCGAAATTAAGCAGCGGGAAGGGTAAATTTTTAGTAATATTAATAAATTTTAAAAAAGTACTGTACTTTTTGGGGCATAAATGCTATAATCTTCTTTGTTGTGTGATATTATTTCCGTCTTCGGTAAACTGCTTTAGGCGGAAAGTAAAATTCATGTATTTATTATGGAGGGAATTATGAAGAAAGTATTAGCAGTTTTATTAGTAGTAGTTATGGTATTATCTCTTACTGCTTGCGGCGGCGGAGTTAGCACAGGTAAGTACAAGCTTACAGGTCTTACCATGAAGATGGGTGATCAGGAGATCGATTACTTAGAGCTTGCAAAGGCTATGGGTATGTCAGATGAGGATCTCGGATATCTTGAGATCATCGATGACAAGAACGCAGTTATGAGAAGCTTTGAGGACGATGGTGAAGTAAAGCTTACATATGATGACAAGTACTTCTACTCAGCAGACAACGATGAGAAGATCCCTTACAAGGCAAGCGGAAGCAAGATCACTTTCACTTATGAGGAAGAAGAAGGCTCTATGAAGATGACCTTCGAGAAGTAATTATTACTTTTGGATTGTAATTAAAGTTCCATGGCATAAGTCATGGAACTTTTTTTAAACGGGAAGAACAGGAATATGTTTGAAAATATAACTTCGGTAGCGGCGCAGGTCGCGATCCTCTTTATCATAATAGGTGTGGGTGTGATACTTACGAAATGTAAGGTGCTCACCAAGGACCGTGTATCCGGCCTTATAGATATAGTGGTGTATATAGTAACACCGTCCAACATAATAGTATCGTTCCAGAGGGAGTTTAAGTCGGACCTGATATTCAATCTGGGGATGTCATTTTTAGCTGCATTCACAGTATTTTTCATAAACTGCCTTGTGGCCCGTGTTGTCATGAAAGAGAAGGATCCGGATAAGAACTGCGTAATGCAGTTTGCTTCCGCATTCCCGAATGCGGGATATTTTGCACTTCCTCTTCAGAAAGCCATACTCGGGGATATCGGAGTGTTCTACGGAGCCGCCTATATCGCGATGTTCCATTGTTATATCTGGACATACGGTGTTAAGCTGTTAAGTAAAGAAAAGACGAAGGTAAATATAAAGAAGATAATACTTAACCCTCCGATCATAGGTATTTTCATCGGACTTATATTGTTTGTGACACAGATTAAGCTGCCGGATCTTATATATTCGCCGCTCGCAGCATTTTCGACACTTAATACGCCCATCCCGATGCTGATAATCGGTTTTTATCTGGCCAATATGGATGTTAAGGCGACTTTTACCAACCTGTGGGTGTATATCGGGGCATTTTTAAGACTTATCGTTTCTCCGGCTTTAGCACTTGCAGTGTGTCTGGTGCTCCGCTGTGATACAAATGTCGCAACATCATGTATCATAGCCTGCTCGGCACCTTCTGCGGCGCTTAGCGGCATGCTGGCCCAGAAGTTCGGAAGGAACACCGAGGTATCCGTGGGTATGATATCCCTTACCACTATCGTAAGCATCATCACGATGCCGGTAATGATAGCGCTGGTACAATATCTTACATCTTGACAAATTTGTTATTTGGTGAGATAATGATCATGAATTAATAGGTGGAGTGGCTTTGTCATTCGGAAAGGAGGTTTCTATGGATCTTAGGATAAATGATTACTATAATGCCGGAAGTATCTACAGCACCGGCAGACTTTATATGATGACCCATACTGCACCCTCCGACTCTGTGACAGCCGTTACCCCGGTAAAGAAGGTAGCTCCTGTAGTATCAGGTACACCGGCAGCCATTTATGAGGTATCGGGGAAGGAAGAGCTTAAGCCTACATATTCCATCAATAAGATGAGCAAGGAGCAGCGTGCAGAACTTGTTGCACAGATGAAGGCCGATCAGGAGGCAAGAGCGAGCCAGCTGACAGACATAGTATCAAATATGATGATAGGTCAGTCGGATTCTTTGGCAAAGTCGGATGATATCTGGAAGTTTTTGGCAAGGGGCAACTTCACCGTTACTCCCGAGGTTAAGGCACAGGCACAAAGAGATATAGCAGAGGACGGTTACTGGGGAGTAGCCCAGACCTCACAGAGGCTGTTTGATTTCGCATCTGCCTTAGCAGGGAATGATGAGAAGAAGATGCACCAGATGGAAGCAGCTATGGAAAAGGGCTTTAAGCAGGCAATGGGTGCATGGGGAAGAGAACTTCCCGATATAAGCAGGGATACCATGGAGGCATCCAGGAAGCTTTTTGCAGACTATTATGAGGCAAATAAGGCAATTGCCGTATAATATTACATTAAAGAAATAAATAGTTTATCACTCCTGTCGGGCGCGGCAGGAGTTTTTTATTGCAAAACAGCGGATTTTGTGGTAATATATCGTTTGTAAAAATGTTATATTCTATGGTTTACTATGGGATATGACAAATAAAAAATGAATAAAAGGGGAGATTTAACATGTTAAAGACCTTAAAGAAATCAGTAGTTTTAGTTCTGGCATGTGCACTGATCCTTACAGGCACAATTTTCTCTGAGCCCGTTTCCGCAGCAACCGGTCCCAGCAATTATGATCAGGAAATGGCACAGAAGATCACTATCGGTGAGACAAAAGAGGGCACTTTACTCGGTACTTCCACCAAGGAGACCAAATCTACCTATTATAAGATCAAGACCAAGAATACATATGACCTTGTTTTCTCGGTAGAAGCAGAGAATGACTGCTCAAATCAGGTAGAGGTACTTGTATGGAACTCTAAGGGTGTGTTACTCCGTAACGGAGCTTCTTCAAAGGCTAACTGGAAGTATGATAAGGAAGCCAACAAGTCTAAGGACGAGTTCACAGTAAAGAAGAAGAAAGCCGGCACATACTACATCGAGATCAGAGAGAGCGGCTCTACCGAAGGCAGACAGTATACCATCAAGGGTACCGTAAGATTAAGAGCTAAGGTACAGAACGTAACCGCTAAGCAGCAGGTTAAGGGTGGCAAGAAGGTTACCGTCAACTGGACTCCTATCAAGGATGACGCGGTTAATATCCAGGGATACAAGGTATACCGTGCATACAAGAAGAACGGAAAGTATAAGCTTGTAGCTACAGTTAAGGGTGCAGACACCAAGACAGCAGAAGTAAAGGCAGCAGTCGGCAAGAAGGCTTACTTTGTAGTAAAGGCTTACTATTTCTCAAAGAACAGCGATAAGAACCTTTTCTCAAAGGCTTCCTCAAAGTTCATGCTTGAAATGAAATAATCATTGTTAATATGGCATTAATGCTTAAAACGCAGACTTTAAAAGGTCTGCGTTTTAAATTTTGGTTTGACGAATGCTGATTCATTTGTTATACTTGCATTGCTTAAAGAGTAAACGTAAATTTTGTTTTGGGAAGTAAAAATGGAAACTATACTAAAAAAAATAGATATGTCGTGCCTTTCTTCCGGGGACTTAAGGGAAGCGGCAGAGTTTATCCGGCAGGGGAAACTTGTGGCATTCCCTACGGAGACTGTGTACGGTCTCGGCGGCAATGCATATGACAGCACGGCTTCCGCAAGAATATATGCGGCCAAGGGAAGGCCTTCGGACAATCCGCTGATAGTGCACATATCGGAGTTTTCCGAGATAGAGCCCCTCGTAAAAGAGGTACCGGATGTGGCGAGGGCGCTGGCGGACAGATTCTGGCCCGGACCGCTCACGATGATCCTTGAAAAATCTGAAAGAATCCCGAAGGAGACCACGGGCGGGCTTGATACCGTAGCGATACGTATGCCTTCGCATCCGATAGCGAACATGCTGATAAAGGAAGCGGGAGTGCCGATAGCCGCGCCGAGTGCAAATGCTTCGGGAAGACCGAGCACCACTAAGGCGGAGCACGTGATAGAGGACTTATCCGGCAGGATAGACATGATAATAGACGGAGGTTCGTCGGATATAGGCCTGGAATCCACCATAGTGGATCTGACGGTCAATCCCGCACTCATACTTCGTCCGGGATACATCACCATAGAGATGTTAAGAGAGGTCATACCGGATATAGAGTATGACAAGGCAGTCCTTAAAAGGATGAAGGACGATACGATAGTGGCTAAAGCTCCCGGCATGAAATACAGGCACTATGCTCCTAAAGGAGAGCTCACCATATATGAAGGTGATATGAGCAGGGTGTCTCAGGCTATCAGGGCTTCGGCGGAAGAAATGCTCAAGGCAGGACATACCGTCGGCATACTTACGAGTGATGAGCTTTTAGGAAGCTACGAGGATCTGCGGGCAATTAATCTCAAAGAAAAAACAGGTACATTATACATAAAAGACATCGGCTCACGTGATAACGAGGCCGAGATAGCTGCGGGACTGTTTGATGCGTTAAGATATTTCGATGAAGTAAAAGCGGAATATATATATGCGGAAAGCTTTACCGAAGGCGGTATCGGACAGGCTATCATGAACAGGCTTATGAAAGCTGCAGGATATCACATTGTAACTGTGTAATGTATCAAAAAAGCTATAAAAGATATAAGCAAGATAATTAAAAAATGTCATCCTTAAGCAAATGCGAAGGATATAAACGGAAGGAGAAAGAAAATGATAGCAATAGGAAGCGACCACGCAGGATACGGTCTTAAGCAGATCGTTATGGCGCATTTAAAGGAAAGAGGAGAGGAATTTAAGGATTACGGAACCTACAGCGAGGCTTCGTGTGATTATCCCGATTATGCAGAGGCGGTAAGTCAGGCGATCATCAAAGGCGAGGCTGACAAGGGCATACTTATCTGCGGTACGGGCATAGGCATCTCGATAGCAGCCAACAGGCACAGAGAGATAAGAGCAGCGCTCTGCGGAGACTGTTTCAGTGCAGAGGCTACACGCCAGCACAATGATGCAAACGTACTTGCCATGGGTGCAAGAGTAGTGGCTGACGGACTTGCGTTAAAGATAGTCGATACATTCCTTGACACTCCGTTTTCAAACGGCGCCAACCATATAAGAAGAGTAGCTAAGTTATCATAATAATAAACGGGTCAGATACGAATGGTATCTGGCCCGTTATTAGTTATTATATCAGTTAAGTACAGCCTGAAGCCTGTCAAAACGGCCGTGGTAGATGGTAGTGAGCAATTCGTTCATGGAACGGAGACCGCGCAGAAGCTGTTCTTCGGTAATGAAGCCTTTTTCACGGGCTTCGGCAGCTTCGTCACAGTCCAGCACTTTTACATTGCCGTTTGGATATACCACGACGTCAAACAGAAGGTCTTCATAGGTAAATGAGTTGGAAGCTTCATCCACGATACAGTCTATGATGTCGCAGTACCAGTACTTGATGTTGCCCTCGCAGTCCAGGAACTTGCTGACCTTCCAGCCCTTGTCGATGAAGTAAGCCGACATGCCGGAGGCGAAGTCCGTGCGGGGATTAAGTGTTTTCCAACTTGTGATGATCAGGTTTTCCTCAAGCTTTAATACTTTATCGTCCGACAGAGGAGTGATCTCATCGGGGATAAATCTGCGTCTGAACAGGTGAAGATTTTCTATGTTCATTGGAACCTCCTGCTCTTTTTTTTATTTAAGCTTTTACTTTCACTTTGATCTTAAATTTCTTGGTGTAGTTCTTCTTACCGTCTGTTATGACACATTTAACATTGATCGTACATGTGCCCTTCTTTACACCCTTGATCTCTCCGGTATATTTGTTAACCTTGGCGATCTTCTTGTTTGATGAAGAGAAGGTTACCTGACACTCGGAATTGTTACCTGCGGTAAGTTTTTGTACTTTGATCACACCGTCGGGCATTGCGACACCGTATACTATGCCGCCATCCGATGTCTTTTTGCCTTTCTTTACGGTTACGGAATCAACTACATATATACCGTCAAGCAGGTCTTTGGCAGAGTCTAACAATTCATAGTTAAGCTTAAGATCGTTGTATATTTCATCTTCGGGATACCAGTCACGGTAGTCCTGGTTTCTGAGACCGAGGCAGTATGCCATAGGAGTATCTGCATATGCGTAAGCTTTTCCGAATGTGAAACCGTACCAGTCAAAGTTTTCCAGGCTCTTGGGGAAGTATACCGTAGGCTCGTTTTCCTTGTAGTTATCCGGGTCGTCATATTCATCACCGATATATGAGCAGCGGATCGCATAATAGCCTAATGAGAGAACACCCTCAGGGATCCTTATCTCTTCTTTTAAGGAAGGTGTAGCCAGCAGAGTGGTCATCTTCTTATCATACAGGCAATTGTCTTCCGAAACATAAGAGGCATTGTCTTTATCAACATTAAGACTTATAAGTGCGGGTGCACTCGTGATGGAATAGGGATTGATATAGCCTACCGATGCGGGAACGGAAATGGATGTAAGTGATCTTGCATTACTGAGATCCAGGTCGAACCAGTATAATCCGTCGGGAAGCTTGAGTTCCTTAATGGATGAATTTAAAAATACTTCTTCACCGATATCGTAAGTATCTTTAATGAATTCAGCGGTGGTCTTATCTGAAGGATAATATATAAGCTTGTATACTACCTTGTCGTTGTTCCAGTACTGTTTTTCTGTAAGATAGATGCCGTCCTTGTAAGACCTTACATTCTTGGAACCGCTCTTTACGGATACCTTACCGTTATATCCTGCAAAACATGAACCGTGGATGTATTCCACGCTGGCAGGGATGGTCAGGGATTCAACCGCTGTATCGGTAAAAGCGTAAGCACCGAGTGATACTACATTCTTGGGAATGTTTAAGCTCTTGATATTTTTTGCACCATAGAAAGCATAAGCTGCGATCTGTTCTACGGAATCGGGAAGAGTAACGCTTTCAAGCTTATAATAGGAACCTGAAAGGTTAAGGTTCTGGATAACGGTGGTGCCCTT
>CACYIR010000008.1 GCA_902774525.1 uncultured Lachnospiraceae bacterium | reverse complement strand
GAGGAAGCAGGACTTCCGAAGAATGAGCGTAACAGCGGCATAGTCCGTCAGATGCTTGAAAACCAGATGTCCATAGATAAGGATAGCCTTTCGCGTGTGGTACAGCAGGCCAATATGTTCAGGGAGGCTGATATTTCCACGCTTCTCCTCATGAACAAGAACAATATGCCCGTTACCCATTTTACGGCAGCACAGCTTCAGGCCTATATCAATAACGAACAGAACCTGTCGGAGCAGATAGGAAATGTCATAAACAGCCTGATGGAATATTTGGCTGATGATGCCGCATCGGGTACTCCTGCGGCAAATATCGGAGTATTGGAGCTTCTTACCGGTACCGGAGAGGTACCTGCGGAAACGACAGCTCAGGCAGCAGAGGTTACGGCGGCACAGGTGGCTGCGGAAAATATAGAATCCTTAGCCGGAGGCGAGGCCAATGTAATGAATGTCCTCATGACAGGACAGGGCGGTTCGGAGGCTGTCATAGCGGCAGCAGGACAGGGCGCGGCCGCAAATGTAGAAGAAGCTGAGGTACTAAATATGCTCCAGACCGAATCGGTGACCAATGTGATCAATGAACTTGGTACCGATGCGGAAGGCAGCGGTGCAAACTGGATGAACGGTTTCGGTACCGATGAGAGCGGACTTACTTCCGATGCCTTTAGCGAGTACAATATGGATAACGGCAGCCTTACCGCAAATGCAGGCTCTGAAAACCAGGCGCCTCAGCAGGGAGTACCGTTATCGACACTGCTTTCGGAAAGCGAGATAAATGAACTGAACAATCTGCAGAGCAGACTGTTCGGTAAGGAGGCAGCTGCCACTTCAGATGCCGATTCCACACAGGTGCTTAAAAACATCTATGAGAATATCAATAATTTAAGTGAAGCGGAACTTAAGGAACTTTTCATGTCAGAGCCGTATAGAAAGCTTGTGGGAAAGGCCTTAGGAGAGAAGTTTACACTTAATGCGGATGATATCGATTCCGCGGATTCGATAAACGACTATTATAAGGAGACATTTAAGGCCCTAAGTAAGCTTCAGGAAATGGTGGGCAAGGATTCCGCCATGGCCGACAAACTTTCAAAACCCATGGACAATATGAAGTTCATGGATACACTTAACAATGTGTTCCCTTATATACAGCTTCCTTTGAAGCTTAACGAAGGGAATACCCACGGGGAACTTTATGTATTTAAAAAGGGTAGGAACAATGCCGATCCGGGCGATTCCAAGAGCGTGCTGCTGCACCTTGATATGGATAGCCTTGGCCCTACCGATGTACACATGGAACTTAAATCCGGATTTTTAAAGCTTCGTTTCTACTGCGAGAACGAGCTTTCAAAGAATATCCTTTCGGATCATTTCGGAGAGCTTGAGACCGCACTTACGGGAAAGAATTTCCAGGTAACCTCTGAGTTTAACGTGCGTACCGTCGAGACCCGGCATATGGTAGAGGCTCTTTCGGGCGGTTCCGGAAGCATGCCCGAGTTTAAGTACAATTTTGATATAAGGGCGTAATTTAGGACGAAAAAATTATGGACAACAATCTTAATACCGATAAAAATGTGGCAAGTGCCATTAGTTATGATAATTCGGATTCTTTTAAACCGAAGGATATCCTGCTCGGAGTGTGCTTTTTCTTTGCACTTCTGGGGCTGGGACTTTTTATAGCAATTAATTTTAAACCGATCTATTACACATGTATAGATAAATATGAGCTTGAGGAGGCAAGCGGTCTTTCAAGGGAAGAGATCATACTTAACTATGATGCCCTGATCGCTTACTGCAGCCCGTTCCATTTCGGAGAGCTTTCATTTCCTACATTAAAAGCATCGGTATCCGGACTGTCGCATTTTGCAGAGGCAAAAAGGCTGATGGTCGCATTTTACATAATAGGAGTGATAGCGGCCGTTATCACGGTCTTCGGCTTTATAAGGAGGATCAGAAACCGGGAGATAAGGTTCTACAGGGTATGCGCGGTGACAAGTATTGCGGTCCCCTTGATACTTGCCCTTATAAGCATTATCGATTTTGACAGGCTGTTTGTAGTGTTCCATAAGATAGCTTTCGATAATGACGACTGGCTGTTCAATCCCGAGACAGACCCGGTGATCAGGATACTGCCGGAAGAATTTTTCATGCGGTGTCTTATCACCATACTTCTTACGATCATAATCGGGGCTGTTACCCTGTTCGTGATATACATGTGCAAAAAGAGGAAGAAGAGAAAAGAAGGCGCACCGATACCGAAGCCGATGAACTTTTATTATTAATATTATGTTCATAGTATATTTACAGAATTTTCCGAAAGTTTTTCCTCAAAGTCTTGCGTATCGTTATTACAAATGGTATAATACGTAACCGACATGCTTTATTGACTTTTAGTAAAACGGAAGGAAAGTTTCATGAAAGACAAAGACTATATCATCGTATCGGATGCAACCGTAGATCTTGATAAATCAATACTTGAGCAGCTTAACGTAAGGATCATCCCCATGATCTATATACTTGACGGAAAAGAGAATTTCTGTAATCCTTTGGAGCAGGATATAGACCATGAAGGTTTTTACGAAAAGGTAAATAAAGGAATACCGGTCTCTACATCACAAAATCCGCCTACGGTCTTCACGGACTTTTATGAAGAACTTGCAAAGGAATATAAAAATATCCTGTATATATGCTTTTCATCGGGCTTAAGCGGTAATTACGGATCGGCGGTGATGGGAGCCAACGAATTCATGGAGGAACATCCCGACATAAGGATAGAAGTAGTGGATTCACTGTGTGCTTCCGTAGGAGAGGGATATCTTTTACAGGAAGTATGCAGAAAGCGTGATGAGGGTGCTTCGTTTGAGGAAGCGGTCCGTTTCACGGAAGAGATAAAAAGACAGATATGCCACTGGTTTGTGGTGGGCAATCTCGATCAGCTGGCACGCGGAGGAAGGATAAATCCCGCTGTGGCCAAGCTCGGTTCAATATTAAACATACATCCCATACTTACAACGGATGCTGAAGGAAAGCTTAAAGTATCCGAAAAAGTGCGCGGAATGAAAAAGGCCCTGGTTAAGCTTTGCGAGCGTTTTACCGGTTTAGCGTTTCCGGGTGGCGGGCACCGTGTAATGGTTGCACATGCAGCATGTCCGGAGCTTGCTGAAGATTTACAGAAGCTTTTGCTTGCAACAGGCAGGATACGCGAATGCATCATCCAGAAAATAGGTCCGGTCATCGGATCGCATACCGGTTCTCCTATGTGCGCGGTCGTATTTATGGGGAAGCAGGAAGAATAGAATAAGGCAGGTTTTAGGCAATGGTCAGCAATGCAGTAATCATTTCGTGGTATACGATACTGATATCCATCGTAACATTTCCGCTTATGATAGCGATCCTTATGAGGGTAAAGTATAAGACAAAGTTCTCACCCTTCCTTTTGGGACTTTTGGTGTATTTCTCTTTCGGAGTATTTGCAACATCAGTGGTAAATACACTGTTCATCAGTGAGAACCGACCTACATACAGCTTCCTTACGGGCAACGTTGTGACCTATTCATTGTATTTTGCCGTTGTGACAGGTATAATGGAAATGCTCGGATTGTTTGTGGCATATAAAAAGATCCTGGTAAATTATGATGAGAAAGAGACATCCATTACACTGGCTTTGGGACATGCGGAAATGGAAGGTCTCATGGTATGCTTCCTGGCACTTGCCGCATATATTTCCTGGGCAACCGTACTTAATGAACGGGGACCGGCAGGCTTTGCCGAGTATTTCGCAGATGTTGAAGGACTTAATATAGAAGAAGCCATAGATTCCATAACAAGTGTTACAGTATCGGAAGTAGTATTGCTGGCTCTTCAGAGAGTCATATATCTCGGTATGAATATTTTCCTCTCTGTAATGATCTTTTATGCGGCAAAGAAGGATATCAGGTCATATTTCTGGGTAGCTGTAGTTTTCAGAGGACTCTGTACTGTACCCGGTTCGGTGGAAAGATACAATGAGTTAAAAGATGTACATGGCAATTCGGCTTTGCTGACTGCATTTCTGGCTGTGGTAGTTGCAATGCTGGGATATATGTCGATAAAACTGTACAAGGCATATGATGCGGGAAAGATTCTTTATCCTGCCGACCTGTTTAAAAAACATCCCGATCCTCATTTTTGACCGGCGGTTTATGCAGCTTTTTGTATTTTTTAATGTATATTTCTATAAATATTCATAAAAATGTATAAAAATACATAAAAACCCTCTTGACAAACGGATTTTATGAGTGTATATTCATTTTCAGGTTGAAATGATGTATAATTATTAAACACTATTATAAAGGAGAACATAAAATGAAAGAGAAAGTTATTTTGGCTTATTCAGGCGGACTTGATACCACAGCTATCATTCCGTGGCTTAAGGAGAACTTTGACTATGAAGTAGTCTGCTGCTGTATCGATGTAGGACAGGAGAGCGAGCTTGACGGCTTAGAGGAGAGAGCAAAGCTTTCAGGAGCTGAGAAGCTTTACATCGAGCATCTTACAGAAGAATTCGTAGATGATTATATCATGCCCTGTGTAAAGGCAGGTGCAGTTTATGAGCATAAGTATCTGCTCGGTACATCGATGGCTAGACCCTTGATCGCTAAGAAGCTTGTTGAGATAGCTCGTAAGGAAGGCGCTACAGCCATCTGCCACGGTGCTACAGGTAAGGGTAACGACCAGGTACGTTTCGAGTTAGGTATTAAGGCACTTGCTCCCGATATCAAGATCATCGCTCCCTGGAGAATGACCGAGAAGTGGGGCATGAGCTCACGTGAAGAAGAGATCGAGTACTGCAAGAAGCACGGTATCGACCTTCCCTTCTCTACAGATAACAGCTACAGCCGTGACAGAAACCTCTGGCATATCAGCCATGAAGGCTTAGAGCTTGAGGATCCCGCAAATGCACCTAACTATGATCACCTTTTGGTACTCGGTGTTTCACCTGAGAAGGCACCCGATGAGGGCGAGACCATCAGCATGACATTTGAGAAAGGTATCCCTACCTCACTTAACGGTGAGAAGATGAGCGCTACCGAGATCATCAAGAAGCTGAACAAGCTCGGCGGAAAGCACGGTATCGGTATTGTTGATATCGTTGAGAACCGTGTAGTAGGCATGAAGTCACGTGGCGTATATGAGACACCCGGCGGAACAATCCTTATGGCAGCACATGAGCAGCTTGAGGAGCTTATCCTTGACAGAGCTACCATGACAGTTAAGAAGGAGATCGGCAACAAGTTTGCTGACGTAGTATACGAGGGCAAGTGGTTCACACCTCTCCGTGAGGCTCTTCAGGCATTTGTTGAGAGCACACAGCAGTATGTAACAGGTGAAGTTAAGATGAAGCTCTACAAGGGCAACATCATCAAGCAGGGTACCACATCTCCTTATTCACTTTACAGTGAGTCTCTTGCATCCTTTACAACAGGTGAGCTTTACGATCATCATGATGCAGAAGGCTTCATCAACCTGTTCGGACTTTCACTTAAGGTAAGAGCTATGAAGATGGCTGAAGTTGAAAAAAATAAAAAATAATTAAATAGTTTTAATTGATTGTTTTCTTTACAAAATTCAAAGCCTGGGATATAATAGTCCTTAGGCTTTGTTTTTTTGGGAAAACGGGCTTTTTACAGGAGGAATCTGAAGTGAAAAGAAATAGTAAGGATTTATTAAAAAAGATTTTAAAGATCGCAGGCATAGCAGTCGGTGCGGTCTTGATACTCATCATATTGTTTTTCTTTTTTGCGGCGGTTACGGAGTATAAGCCCGCTGACAGAGAGGAAGTAGCATTTACAAGCTCTCTTGACGTAATGGAGAAAGAAAGCTTTGATATTATGACGCTCAATATCGGTTATGCCGGTCTCGGAGAAGAGATGGACTTCTTTATGGACGGCGGTGAAGGCGTAAATCCCGAATCGGAAGAGAGAGTAAGGACTAACCTTGAAGGAATAGAAAAGACACTTAATCTTGCAAGTCCCGATTTCTACTTCTTACAGGAGATCGATAAGGACTCATCAAGATCGTATCATATTGACGAGACTGAATATTTAAAGAAAGAATATGCGTCGCGTGCCTATGCTCAAAATTTCGTATGCAAATGGGTACCTTATCCCGTAGCACACATGATAGGAAGCGTGGACAGCGGTATCATGACACTTTCGACCCATAAGATGGATTCGGCGGAGCGTATAAGCCTTCCGAACAACCAGAGCTGGCCTAAGTCGATGTTCATGCTCAAGCGCTGTATGCTGGTAAACAGGATCCCTTTAAAGGATTCTGACAAGCAGCTTGTGCTCGTAAACTTCCATCTTGAGGCTTATGATGACGATGAGACCAAGACCGAGCAGACAAAGGTGGTAGTGGATTTCCTTAAGTCAGAATACGCAAAGGGCAATTACGTGGTAGCCGGCGGAGATTTTAACCAGAGCTTCCCGGGAGCGGAAGAGCAATTCCCTACGATAGCAGGCGATATGTGGCGTCCGGGTAAGATCGACCCCGCTATGTTCCCTCAAGGATGGGAAGTATGCTACAATCTTGACGCACCTTCCTGCAGATCGATCAACCAGCCGTTTACCGGACTTGACGGTCATCAGACCTTTTGTCTGGACGGTTTTATACTTTCACCGAATCTATCATGTGATTTTATAGTAACCATCAACTGTAATTTTAAGAATACCGACCATAATCCCGTATACATGAGGGTATCGTTTGCTGACTGATCCGAAAGGAATACCGATACATGGGCAAATCTTTATTTATTGCTGAAAAACCGAGTGTGGCACAGCAGTTTGCGGATGCCATATCGCATAATTCAAAGCAGAGCTTCAAAAAGAGCGACGGATTTATCGAGTCCGACGACTGCGTGGTAACCTGGTGTGTAGGACATCTGGTCACCATGAGCTACCCTGAAGCTTATGATGAGGCTCTTAAAAAATGGAGCCTTGAAACTATACCTTTTATTCCGGATACGTTTAAATATGAGGTTATAGACAATGTTAAAAAACAGTTTAATATAGTCAAAGGTCTGCTCAACCGTGCCGATGTATCAAAAATATATGTATGTACCGACTCCGGACGTGAAGGAGAGTACATATACAGGCTTGTGGACAGCATGGCAAAGGTGCCTGCCGAAAAAGAAAGACGCCGTGTCTGGATAGACTCCCAGACAGAAGAAGAGGTCATGCGCGGTATACGTGAGGCTAAGCCTTTATCTGAGTATGACAATCTCTCCGATGCCGCATATCTGCGTGCAAAAGAGGATTATCTGATGGGTATCAATTTCTCCAGAGTCCTTACTTTAAAGTACGGCAATGATGTGAGACGTTTCCTGCACGAGGAAAAAGGCGGAGCGATATCCGTCGGACGGGTTATGACCTGCGTACTCGGCATGGTGGTAAGACGTGAAAGAGAGATCCGTGCCTTTAAAAAGACTGCATTTTACAGGGTAATAGCGGGACTGAAGCTGAAAGAAGAAGGACTTCCCACACTTCCCTGCGAGTTCCGTGCGGTTGAAGGCTCGAAATATTATAATACTCCCGCAATGTACAAGGAAAACGGCTTTAAGGAGCTCGATAAGGCAAAAGAGCTGATAGGGCTCATGAAGAACGAAAAGGCCGAGGATGTGGTATATAATTATATCTACGGTAAAGGTAACCAGAGCGTGGTGATAGCGGCTTCGGATGCAAAGGCCGCAGAGGAGCAGGCTGCCCAGAACATACCTCTGACAGGTTATGTGACGGAATGCGGTGACGGTATTACTGCGACCGTCGCTTCGGTAGAGAAAAAGAAGGAAGCAAAGAATCCGCCCCTTTTGTTTAACCTTGCCGAACTTCAGAATGAATGCTCCAAGCTGTTTAAGATAAGCCCTGACGAGACTTTGGCGATCACACAGGAGCTTTATGAAAAGAAGCTTGTGACGTATCCCAGAACCGATGCCAGAGTGCTTTCTACAGCTGTAGCAAAAGAGATAAGCAAGAATATATCGGGACTTAAGAATTTCCCTCCGGTGAGTGCATTCGCCGCTGAGATACTTGAGGAAAAGAAATACGCGGGACTTGAAAAAACAAAATATGTAAATGACAAGCAGATAACGGACCACTATGCCATCATCCCTACAGGACAGGGATTTTCGGCTCTTTCTTCCGTAAAACCGCTGGCGGCCAAGGTATATGAGCTTATATGCAGGAGATTCCTAAGCATTTTTTATCCTGCGGCCGTATACAGAAAGATAAGCCTTACCGTGGAGAGGGAAGGGGAAAAGTTCGTAGCCAACTTTAAGGCTTTAGAGTCCGAAGGCTGGTATAAGGTGGCAAAACCCGTGAAGGGGAAGAGTACCGAAAAGGCTGCCGACCAGGACAAGCAGACAGGTGATGACGCATCAGGAGATAAGCAGGAAGGAGAGGCCGATACCGAGGAGTTCGGCACCGATATCTTGGAAGCGGTAGGAAAGCTCAGGAAAGGAACGCAGCTTAACATATCCGACTTCAGTATCAAGACCGGTGAGACCGCACCTCCTAAAAGGTATAATTCCGGATCCATGATACTGGCCATGGAAAACGCCGGCCAGCTTATAGAGGACGAGGACCTGCGTGCTCAGATAAAAGGAAGCGGTATAGGTACCAGTGCGACACGTGCCGAGATATTGAACAAGCTCGTACGCATATCGTATCTTTCACTGAACAAAAAGACCCAGATAATCACACCCAATCTTAAGGGTGAGGTTGTGTATGAGGTGGTAAACGCTACGATAAAAAGCTTACTCAATCCCGAACTTACGGCAAGCTGGGAAAAGGGACTGACAGGTGTTGCCGAGGGCTCGATAAAGGAAGAGGAATATATGCAGAAGCTTTCGTCTTACATTACGAGGATGACGGACGGAGTTAAGAAATCCGCTATCGGAAGAGCACTTGAAAATAATTTCAGATATGCGGCGAATTTTTACAAATAAGTCCCAAAAACGGGACAGCTGATAGTGTATCTTTTAGTTAAAGATGAAAGGACATTTTTAACGGAGGTACATTATGAAAAAAGCATTGAATCTCAAGAAGATACTGAAGGCCATGAAAAACATCGCTCTGTCGGCATTTTTCATCGCATGGAGCGCAGGGATGTTCATGGGAGGTTTTTACGGTATTGCCGCCGTTGCGGTAGGTATCCCCGCAGTGGTATGTTTTAATGCATTTGACGTATGAAAATATAGACATTTGAAGAAAAATGTGTTATTCTATAAGGTGTATTATTGTTTATTGTGTTTTTTGCGTATATAAAGGAGGTTTTTATGGAACCAACTTTTGACAACAGGACAATAGAACGTATACCTATAAGCCGTGCGGTTCCGGGCATGGAACTCGCAAGGGATATTTATTCGCGCAATGACCAGATGGTCTTAGGGCGCGGGTCTGTTTTGGATGCCCAGAAAATTTCCAAGATCATGTTCTACTCGGTAGAGACTATCACCGTATACAAGATGGATGAGGAGAGTGAAAAGACTCTTACCGAGAAGCTTAAGGCGAGCGTGGAATTCAGGGAGTTTTCGCAGAGATATGATAAGACCGTCAACTATTTCAAGGATTCCGTAAACGGGGTGATCACGGAGAACAGGGATATAGACGGTGAAGAACTGTTAGGGGAAATCGAAGATATCATCGATCAGGCGGGGAATAATTCCCGCATATTTAACATGCTTCACTGCATCAGGGATTATGATGAGATGACCTATGTACACAGCGTCAACGTCTCCCTGATATGCAACTGTTTTGCCAAGTGGCTCGAGATGAGCGAGGAGGAAAAACAGATAATCACCCTCGGAGGACTCCTGCATGATATCGGAAAGATATGCATACCGAGAGATATCCTCTTAAAGCCCGATACATTGACCGCTGAAGAGTATGAGATTGTAAAGACGCATACGACAAGAGGCCATGAGATCCTTAAGGATAAGAGGGTGGATGACAGGATCAAGATGATCGCTCTGCAGCATCACGAGCGTGCGGACAGGACCGGTTATCCTTACGGCAAGTCGGGCGATGAGATCGAACCGTTTGCCATGATAGTGGCGATCGCCGACGTATATGACGCCATGACGTCGGACAGAGTCTACAGACCGAGGATATGCCCGTTTGATGTCGTGCAGATTTTGGAGGACGGAAACGACAAGTATAATGCCAGTTTCCTTATCCCTCTTTTGGAGCAGATCACGGAGGTTTACATCAACCATACCGTAAAACTGTCCAACGACGCGGTGGGCAAGATAGTCATGATAAACAGGAATGAGCTTGCAAAGCCTGTCATTCAGGTCAAGAATGATTTTGTAGATCTGGCCAAGCTCAGAAAGTTAAAGATAAAAGAAATACTCTGACGATACGGAGAAGTCAGTGCAGAGGAGGAAGATAATGGAAGGGGACAAGCTCATAAGAGAAAGAAGGACAAACGGCCAGGGGAAAAAGTTCGCCAGTATAGGCGTGATAGCTTTTCTTGTTATTGCTGCCGCTGTTCTTTTGGTATTTATCTGCCTTCGTTTTGATGAGTTTTCCAACTTCCTTTCAACGATATTCGGAGCCATGTCTCCCGTTATCGTAGGTATAGTGCTTGCATATCTGCTTAATCCGTTCATGAGCTTTTTTGAGAACGGGCTCAGCCGTGTGCTGTGCAAGCATGCGAGAAAGATAACGAGAGCCAAAAAGATATGCAGGGTCATAAGTCTGATCCTTACGATGGTGATATTTGTACTGTGCTTTTCAATAGTACTGTATCTTCTTATCCCCGAACTTACCGATACCGTCATGGGTACCGATAATGAGGACGGTCTTGTGGATATATTGCCTAAGCAGAGCGAGAATCTTAAGGAATGGTTCAGCGGCGTATTAAACGGCGATTCGAAGTTCTCCTTATGGCTCAAGGATGCCTTTGAAAAGGGTACCACATATATCGAGGACTTTATAAACGACAAGGTATTCAATTATACCTCGGATATAGTAGGATATGTCGCAAGCGGTGTATGGAGCGTATTCGGTATTGTTTATGACATTCTGATCGGTATCGTATTTTCCGTATATATCCTTCTTGCAAAGGATACCTTCGGAGCTCATGCAAAGAAGATCGTTTACTCTGTTTTTAAGAGAAGAAGAGCCAATGTTATCATAAGAGTGGCAAGACAGTGCCATTATAAGTTTACCGGCGCCATTACAGGCAAGATCGTTGACTCTGTCATCATAGGAGTTCTCTGTTTCATAGGAATGTTTATCATGGACCTTCCTTACAGGGTACTTATAAGCGTTATAGTAGCGGTAACAAATGTTATACCGTTCTTCGGACCGTATATCGGCGGTATTCCGAGTGCATTCCTGATACTGTGCTTTGATCCTTTGAAGGCATTGTATTTTGTTATATTCATCATCATACTTCAGCAGTTTGACTGTAATCTGCTCACACCTCATATCGTGGGCGATTCCATCGGTCTTTCACCTTTCTGGGTACTTTTTGCCTGCGTAGTATTCGGTGCATTGTTCGGACTTCCGGGCATGCTTCTCGGCGTACCCGGTATGGCATGTATCTACATGATCATCAAGGAGATCGTGGAATACAGGCTGAAACGTAAAGGCCTGCATCCGGAGACGGGGTATTATTACAACCTTGACAGTGTGGACGAGCATGAGATGGTCGTAGTAGATCCTAACGAAGATCCTGTGAAGATATTAAAGGATGAATATGAGGAGAGGATGCGTAAGGAAAACGAACTCCCCGGACAAGATGATGAAGATGAGGACGATGAAGATGCCGGGGATGATGAAAATACAGACAAGGAAAATGAGAAATGAGTAAGTTTTTTAGTGTTGACAACAAGTTTTTTACAACCATTAACAAGATAGTTGATATGCTATGGCTCAGCATCCTTTGGTCGGCATGCTGCCTGCCCTTGCTTTTCCTTTTATTTACTTTTATACTGCAGTATTTTGACAATAACGGAACGCAGGGTCTGCTGATACTTCTTATCGGTCTTCCGATAGCAAGCTTTACCGTCGGTCCCGCTTCGGCTGCATTGTATTATGCGGTAGTAAAGTCCGTAAGACGTGAGAGAAGCTATGCGACCAGATGTTTCTTCCATGCATTCAAGGTGAACTTTAAAGTCGGATTCATCAGTTCCATGATCTTAGGTCTGGTTACGGCGATCTTATTACTTGATATTATATGGGCTCCCTATACCATGCCTTTTGACGAGAGCCTTCAGCCTTATATCAGAGGTGTTTTCCTCGGTATGGGAGTGGTTGTGGTATTCATCCTTGTATGGATGTATCCGCTTCTTTCAAGATTTGAGCTTAAGGTTAAGGAACTTATTAAAAACAGTATGATCCTTGCCGTTAAGAACATATTCAGAACGATCGTCATGTCGGCAATGTGGATCGGACTGGGATACTGTTTCGTACACTTTTTCGAATATATTTATCAGTATGTGATCTTTATACCTATAGTTATCCCCTCTGTTTCGGCACTTATCCGTTCTTTCATCATAGAACCGGTATTTAAGCGCATCACGGGAGATCCCAATGAGGATTCCGAGACCGAGGTTGATGCATGGTATGCAGAGTGAAAAAGCTTTCAGAGGAGGCATGTATGGAAAAGGAATTGTATGATGTTTTAAATTGGGGAATGATGGAGGCACTGGAGTATTCGGAATGTGACGATCCTCACAGCTGGCTCGGTCCGCATAAAACCAAGAACGGTATACTTTACAATGCTTTTTTCCCGACGGCAAAATCCGTAGCCGTAAAGTTTAAATCACAAACGCTTAAGATGGAACCGACCGATGAAAGCGGCAATTTCTCACTGCTTGTAAAAGATAAGTCCGTAAAGGATTATAAACTTATAGTAACATATGATAATGATGTTGTATCCGAGATATACGATCCGTATGCATTCGGACCTCAGTTCAATTCGGATGATGAGGACAGATTTATCAGAGGCATACATTACAATGTATATGAAAAGCTTGGCGCCCATGTAATGGAGATCAACGGTATAAAGGGCGTTTATTTTGCTGTCTGGGCACCCGATGCCGAGAGAGTGAGCGTAGTAGGCGATTTCAACATGTGGGACGGCAGAAGACATCCCATGAGAAAGCTCCGTGCTTCCGGCGTGTATGAGCTTTTCATACCCGGCCTTAAGGAAGGCATGGTATATAAATTTGAGATCAAGGCAAAGAACGGTCTGGCATTCTTGAAGAGCGACCCTTACGGCAACGCTTTCGAGATGAGGCCCGATACAGCTGCGATCGTTACCAGGCTTGATTTTGACTGGACCGATTCCGAGTGGATAGAGAAGAGAAAGAACCAGAACCTTGATAAGCTCCCGATGTCCATATATGAGGTACATCTCGGATCATGGCTTAAGAAGGGCGACGGGGACAGTGATTTCTACAATTACAGGGAGATCGCTGTAAAGCTTGCAAAATATGTTAAGAAAATGGGATATACCCATATCGAGCTGCTGCCCGTTATGGAGCATCCTTTTGACGGATCATGGGGCTATCAGGTGACCGGATATTATGCAGCAACATCGAGATACGGCACACCTCAGGACTTCATGTTCTTCATGAACCATATGCATAAGGAGAATATAGGTGTTATCCTTGACTGGGTACCCGCTCATTTCCCTAAGGATGCATTCGGACTTGCAAAGTTTGACGGTACGTGCCTGTATGAGCATAAGGACCCGAGGCTCGGCGAGCATCCCGACTGGGGCACACTCATATTCGACTTCGGCAGACCCGAGGTTTCCAATTTCCTTATTGCCAACGCTCTGTTCTGGGTAAAGAAGTACCATGCCGACGGCATACGTATGGATGCTGTGGCATCAATGCTTTATCTTGATTACGGACGCAAGAACGGCGAATGGGTAGCCAATAAGTACGGCAGCAATGAGAACCTTGAGGCTATAGAGCTTTTAAAGCATCTTAATTCTATTTTCCATAAACGTAATGACGGCGCTGTCATCATAGCCGAGGAGTCCACCGCATGGCCGAGGATCACCGGCAAGGTGGAAGATGAGGGCCTGGGCTTCGACCTTAAGTGGAATATGGGCTGGATGAACGATTTCACCGGCTACATGAAGCAGGATCCCCTTTTCAGAAAGGGCTGCCACGGCATGCTCACCTTCAGTATGATGTATGCCTACAGCGAGAAATTCGTACTCGTGCTTTCACATGATGAGGTAGTGCACGGAAAGTGTTCAATGTTCAACAAGATGCCCGGATACAGGACGGATAAGTTTGCAAACCTCCGTGCGGCATATGGCTTTATGATGGGACATCCCGGCAAGAAGCTGTTGTTCATGGGCCAGGAGTTTGCACAGGAGCGTGAGTGGAGCGAGGCAAGGAGCCTTGACTGGGAGCTCCTTGATGATGACGATCATCAGAAGATGCAGAAGTTCTATGCAGACCTTAATAAGCTTTACACCACAAGATCCGCATTTACGGAGCTTGACAACGATCCTAACGGATTCAAGTGGATGAGCTGTCTTGATGCCGATCACAGCATTGTAAGCTTTATAAGATATGACGGCAAAAAGGAGAATACGCTTCTGTTCGTATTTAACTTCACGCCTGTAGTATACAGTTATTTTATCCAGGCTGTTCCTTATGCGGGCAACTGGAAAGAGATTCTTAACAGTGATGCCGAGAAGTACGGCGGATCGGGCAGGGTTAATTCAAGAGTGAGAAAATCACGTCCCATGCCCAAGGACGGTCAGAACAACTCTATAGAGATGGTTCTTCCTCCTCTTTCGGTATGTATCTTCGAATACAAGCCTGTACCCGTAAAGGCAGAGGCTGCCGAGAAGAAAACAGGCACACCGGTAAAGAAGAAAAAGGTTAAGGTAACACCTATCAAACCTACATCCAAATAAAAAGAAATGTAACTTTAGGAGGATTTTTACATGGATCTGACACAATATTTCGGATCAAACACTTTTAATGATGCCGTAATGAAGGAAAGACTTCCCCTGGGAGTATACAAGGCATTAAAAAAGACAATTGAAAACGGTGAGGAACTGAGCAGTGACATAGCCGATACCGTGGCAAATGCGATGAAGCAGTGGGCCATGGAGAGAGGAGCTACGCATTTTACACACTGGTTCCAGCCTATGACGGGTGTCACCGCCGAAAAGCATGATTCCTTCCTTTCTAAGGGAGAAAACGGCAGAGTCATGATGGAATTCTCCGGAAAAGAGCTTATAAAGGGCGAACCCGATGCTTCATCTTTCCCTTCGGGAGGACTGAGGGCTACATTTGAGGCAAGAGGATATACAGCCTGGGACTGTACTTCACCTGCATTCCTGCGTGAGGATGCTTCAGGTGTTACATTATGCATACCTACAGCATTCTGTTCATATACAGGCGAGGCACTTGATAAGAAAACACCGCTCTTACGTTCCATGGAAGCCATAAACAAGCAGGCAGTCCGTGTGCTTCATCTGTTCGGTAAGAAAGATGTAAAGCGTGTGGATGTATGCGTAGGCGCAGAGCAGGAATATTTCTTAATAGACAGGGAAAAGTATCTTAAGCGTGACGATCTGATATATACCGGAAGAACCCTTTTCGGAGCAAAGCCTCCCAAGGGTCAGGAGATGGACGATCATTACTTCGGTACCATAAAGGAGAGAGTATCTTCCTTTATGCATGAGCTCAATGAGGAGCTCTGGAGACTGGGCATCTATGCCAAGACCCAACACAATGAGGCGGCTCCCGCACAGCATGAGCTTGCGCCCATTTTCTCTACCGTTAACATTGAGACAGACCACAACCAGCTTGTGATGGAATGCATGAAGAAGATCGCAGCCCGTCACGGACTTGCATGTCTGCTCCATGAAAAGCCTTTTGCGGGAGTAAACGGCTCTGGCAAGCACAACAACTGGTCACTGGTCACCGATACAGGCGAAAACCTTATGAAACCCGGCAAGAAGCCTCATGAGAACATGCAGTTCCTTTTGTTCCTTGCGGCAGTCATAAAGGCTACCGATGAGCATGCAGAGCTTATAAGGCTTGCATCTTCATGTCCCGGAAACGACTACAGATTAGGCGGAGCAGAGGCACCGCCCACGATCGTATCGATATTCATCGGCGAGCAGCTTGAGGATATCTTAGCACAGCTTATTACCAACGGTAAGGCTACAAGCTCCAAAGAGCGTGAGCTCTTAAGGATCGGTGTCAGCACCATGCCTTACATCAAGAAGGATGTAAACGACAGGAACCGTACTTCGACCTTTGCATTTACAGGCAATAAGTTCGAGCTCCGTATGGTAGGCTCGTCCATGTCCATAGCGGATGCCAATACCGTGCTTAACACGACCGTGGCCGAGAGCTTATGCCGTATGGCTGATGAGCTCGAGAAAGCGGACGATTTTGATGATGCGGTACTTAAGCTTATCTGTAAGACCATCATGGAGCATCAGCGCGTCATATTCGACGGAAACGGATACTCAAAGGAATGGGTTGAGGAGGCTGAAAAGAGAGGCCTTCCCAATAAGCCTTCATTTGTGGATGCCATAGAGTCGCTGACTTATGCGGATACCGTACGTGTATTTGAAAAGCACGGAGTCCTGTCAAAGGCTGAGCTTCAGGCAAGAGCCGAGATAGATTACGAGATCTATTCAAAGACCACCAATATCGAAGCCAATACCATGATAGAGATGGCTTCAAGGAAGTTCATACCCGCAGCCATCAAGTATGCAGGTATCCTGGCCGATGCCATCAATTCCATTTCATCTGCACTTGATGAGAGCGAGGCTGACAATGAGAGGGAGATGCTCGGAGAGTGTCTTGAACTGATAGGAGATGCAAGACGTACATTAAAGCGTCTGTCGGATAATGTAAACACTGCGGCAAGAATCTCCAACGAAGAGGAAAAAGCCCATTATTTCAGGGATTACGTAGTAAAGGCCATGCAGGCATTAAGAGAGTCTGTGGATGCGCTTGAGCTTCAGGTTGACGCTGAGCTCTGGCCCGTACCTACCTACGGAGAGCTGATTTTTGAGGTATAAATTATAACAAAAGGGACGGTTCCTTTTGTGTTATCACTGAAGGGACCGTCTACGTATGTTTTTTAAGCGAGGAAAAATAAATGATTCAGGCATGTAACGTAACATTAAGACTTGGAAAAAGAGCACTGTTTGAGGACGTAAACATCAAGTTTACCGAAGGAAACTGCTACGGACTTATAGGTGCAAACGGAGCCGGAAAATCCACCTTCTTAAAGGTGCTTACCGGCGAGATCGAGCCCACCAAGGGTGAGGTTGTGATGACACCCGGACAGCGTCTTTCGTTCTTAAAACAGGACCATTTCCAGTATGACGCATATACCGTACTTGATACGGTCATCATGGGCAACCAGAGACTTTATGACATCATGAAGGAAAAGGAAGCCATCTACGCAAAAGAGGATTTTACCGATGAGGACGGTATAAAGGCGAGCGAGCTTGAGGGCGAATTCGCTTCCATGAACGGCTGGGAGGCCGAGTCCGATGCGGCACAGCTCTTAAACGGCTTGGGAGTTGATACGGAATATCATTACAAGCAGATGAGCGAGCTTAACGGACCTTTAAAGGTTAAGGTCCTTCTTGCACAGGCTCTGTTCGGCAACCCCGACATCCTTCTGCTCGACGAGCCTACCAACCACCTTGACTTAGAGGCTATCAGATGGCTGGATGAGTTCCTTATCAACTTTAACAATACGGTTATCGTAGTATCCCATGACCGTTATTTCTTAAATAAGGTATGTACACAGATTGCGGATATCGATTATCAGAAGATACAGCTCTATGCCGGAAACTATGATTTCTGGTATGAGTCAAGCCAGCTGATGATCAGGCAGATGAAGGAAGCCAATAAGAAGAAGGAAGAAAAGATCAAGGAACTCCAGGAGTTCATCCAGAGATTCTCGGCCAATGCTTCAAAGTCAAAGCAGGCAACCTCCAGAAAGAGGGCATTGGAGAAGATCGAACTTGATGATATCAAGCCTTCAAGCAGAAAATATCCTTATATCGATTTCAGGCCCAACCGCGAGATCGGAAACGAGGTCCTTACCGTTACCAATCTTTCAAAGACCATCGACGGCGTAAAGGTACTCGACAATATCTCATTCGTTATGGGACATGATGACAAGATTGCATTTGTAGGTTCAAATACTTTGGCAGCCACCACACTGTTCAAGATCCTTATGGAGGAGATGGAGCCCGATGAGGGCAGCTTCAAGTGGGGTGTTACCACACAGAGGTCATACTTCCCCAAGGATAATACCGAAGAGTTTAAGGGCAGCGAGACCATAGTCGACCACCTTATGCCTTTCTCACCTGTGGATGACCAGCAGTATGTGCGCGGTTTCTTAGGCAGAATGCTTTTTGCGGGCGAGGACGGAGTAAAGAAGGTTAACGTTCTTTCCGGTGGTGAGAGAGTAAGAGTCATGCTTTCAAAGATGATGATCTTAGGTTCTAACGTACTTATCATGGATGAGCCTACGAACCACCTTGACATGGAATCCATCACCGCACTTAACAACGGTCTTATCAAGTTCCCGGGCGTATGTCTGTTTACCGCACTTGACCATCAGTTTATACAGACCATAGCCAACCGTATCATGGAGATCACTCCCGACGGCAAGCTTATAGATAAGATCTCAACATATGACGATTATCTTGAGAACGATGAGATGGCAAGACGCCGTCAGGTACTTTCAGTCAATAACGAGGACGAAGACTAACATATAGGATGATGATCTGATGCAGAATAAAATCACTTTAGGTGTCACTTACAAAAATGAAAAGCTTATCGCTGCAGTATACGGCCGCGGTTGCAGCTTCTGCAATATCCTTACCCGTGAAAAAGGCGGGGAATGGGTAACGCATAAGCTTTCTCCGCATGCCCTTTATCCGCAGATCTTTACGGGTGAGATAGCTGCAGACGGAAAAAAGAAGTATGAGTATATTTTTGAGTGCGAAAAAGGATTTTTCTTAGACGATCATGCATTAAAGGTTATCCCGGGACACGGATACGGCGAGATTCCTCCCGCTGTTGAGACAAAAAATCTGAAATTAAGGAATATACATTCGGATACTTTGGGGAAAGTCTGTGCAGTTGAAAAAAACGGATTTGACTGGAAAAAGGACAGACACATAAGCATCACCGCATCCGATATGGTGGCTTATGAGCTGCACGTAAGGGGCTTTACCATTCACGAGTCATCAAAGGTAAACCACCCCGGTACATATAAGGGAGTATGCGAAAAGCTTAAATATCTGAAAAATCTCGGTATTACATCGCTTATCTTACAGCCCTGCTATGAATTTAATGAGCTGATGGATTACAATATCAATATCGGTGCATCACCGCTGCTCGATATACAGCGTTCAAGGCTTTTCGGCAAGCCTGAAGAGGCAAATGCCGCATCACGGCTTAACTTCTGGGGGTACGGTGCACAGAGCATGTATTTTGCCCCTAAGGCTGCTTATGCATCAAATCCCGAATCAGTATGTGCCGAGTTTAAGGACATGGTAAGACATATCCATCTTTCCGGTATGGAAGTCATAATGGAGATGGATTATATACCCGGCATATCGGACAGCTTTATCCTGGAAAACTTAAGATTCTGGGTAAGCGAGTATCATGTGGACGGCTTCAGGGTCAATGTATCACAGGTACCCGTTAAACTGCTTTCGGACGATCCTTATTTATGCAATGTCAAGTTTATAGGCTCATCATTTGATGAGAATATACTTACGGAAAATGATTACCGCAACCGTTTCTTTGTATCGAACAACGGCTTCCAGGATACCATGAGAAGGTTCTTAAAGGGTGACGAGGGACAGCTGGTATCCGCATGCGATCTCATAAAGGACAACGGCAGACGCTTCGGCAAGATAAATTACATGGCCGATCATAACGGGTTTACGCTCAACGATGTATACAGCTATGATGTACGTCATAACGAGAAGAACGGCGAGCATAACCATGACGGTCGTGAGGTCAATTACAGCTGGAACTGCGGCACAGAAGGTCCCACAAAGAAGCGTAAGATACTTGATCTTCGAAACCGCATGATAAAGAATGCCCTCATGGTACTGTTCCTAAGCCAGGGTGTGCCCATGCTTTTTGCTGGCGATGAATTCGGAAATACGCATGACGGAAACAATAACCCTTACTGCTGCGACAATGAACAGGGCTGGGTTATCTGGAACAGAACGGGCCGTGCGAACGAGATAAAAAAATATACCATGGATCTTATAAAGCTCCGTAAGGAGCATCCGGTATTCAGGAACAGCTCATATCTTTCGGGCAATGATTTCTCATACACCGGTATCCCGGATATATCATTCCACGGGGTAAAGGCATGGTATCCCGATTTCGGATATTACTCAAGGACTTTAGGCATCTGCCTTAACGGAGAGTATGCTAAGACTACGGACACAAAGGATCAGAGCTTCCTGATACTTCTTAATACTCATTGGGAAGAGCATGAATTCCAGCTGCCCGTGATAAAAAAGAGTGAGTGGGAAAAGGTACTTACTACCGGTCAGGAGCCGAGATTTGAAGAATCGCCTACACATGAGCAGAGAGTAGTGATACCGGCAAGGACCATATGCCTGTTTATCGGCAGGGAAAGGAAGAGAGCAAGACTTGAGGTGAAAGATGACAGCAAATAAACTGAAACTCTTAGCCTGCCTCTCGATGCTCATAGACCACATCACCTACGTTTTCATACCGAGATATCTCGATATAACGGAAGAAACCGAAAATGTATGGTGGTATATCGGAAGAGGACTGGGACGTTCGGCATTCATCATATTTGCCTTTTTACTGGTGGAAGGCTTCTTCCTTACGGGTAATCTGAAAAAATATGTATTAAGGATGCTGCTGTTTGCTTTTATCGCAGAAGCACCGTTTGACTTATTAAGTAACGGAAGGCTTGACAGCGATACATTCCTGGCCCACCAGAATGTATTGTTCCTGTTTGTGCTGGGTCTTATACTTATGTATGTCATCCTGTATATAGAGAAGCTTTTTGCTGAGAAGTCACAGCCGAAATACTATATCCTTGCGGCCTGTGCATGTGCACTTGCGGGGCTGGCGGCATACTTTTTAAGGGTGGACCACGGATATCCGGGACTGGCTCTTATACTTGTATTTTTCTTTTTCAGAAAAGGCGGAAAGAGACTTATCCTTGCAGTTACGGTATGGTCTTTCGCATGTATCGCGGCAGGACAGATGCTGGAATGGGCAGGACTTTTAGCACTGATACCCATCATGTATTATAACGGTGAAAAGGGCAGGGGCTCAAAGTGGTTCTTCTATATATTCTATCCCGCACATATGCTGGTGCTTGGACTCCTGTACGTATATGTAATTAAATAAGATAATAAATTTTGTTAGCACTCAATAAAAATGAGTGCTAATTTTTTCTTGACTTTTTGAATTAACTGTACTATTATAGAATGCAGTCGGGTAGAAGCATGATTCTGCCTAAATTCATAAAAAGGCAAGGTGTTTAATATGAGCACAGAGAAAGGTAATTTATCAATCAATTCGGAGAATATTTTCCCGATAATCAAGAAGTGGCTGTATTCAGACCATGATATTTTCTACAGAGAGCTTATCTCTAACGGATGTGATGCCATCACAAAGTTAAAGAAGCTTTCCATGATAGGTGAGTTCGAGGAGCCGGAAGATAACGAGTATAAGATCGAAGTAAGGGTCAATCAGGAAGAGAAGACCATTAAGATCATTGATAACGGTATCGGTATGACGGCCGACGAGGTTAAGGAGTACATTAACCAGATAGCATTTTCAGGCGCCGCAGACTTCCTTGAGAAGTACAAGGATAAGGCCAATGAGGACCAGATAATCGGTCATTTCGGACTCGGTTTTTATTCAGCATTCATGGTAGCACACAAGGTTACCATCGATACACTTTCCTATAAGAAAGATGCAAAGGCTGTTCACTGGGTATCCGAAGAAGGCATGCAGTTTGAGATGTCAGATTCGGACAGATCTGAGCGCGGTACCGAGATAACACTGTACCTTAATGAGGACAGCTATGAGTTCTCAAACGAGTACAAGGCTAAGGAAGTACTTGACAAGTACTGTTCGTTCATGCCCGTTCCGATCTACTTTGTAAATGAGAACGCAAAGCCCGAGGAAAAGAAAGAGGAGAAAAAGGAAGACGGTAAAGAAGGTGAGGAGAAGAAGGGACCTAAGCCCATAAATGAGGTTGCTCCTCTCTGGACCAAGCATCCCAATGACTGCACCGAGGATGAGTACAAGGCATTTTACCGTTCAACCTTCCATGATTACAAGGAGCCCCTTTTCTGGATACATCTGAATATGGATTATCCGTTTAACTTAAAGGGTATACTTTACTTCCCGAAGCTTAATCTTGACTATGACAAGCTCGAGGGCGTGATCAAGCTTTACAGCAACCAGGTATTTATAGCCGATAACATCAAGGAAGTAATACCCGAGTTCCTTATGCTGCTTAAGGGCGTCATCGACTGTCCCGACCTGCCTCTTAACGTATCGAGAAGTGCACTTCAGAACGACGGCTTCGTAAAGAAGATCTCAGACTATATCACCAAGAAGGTAGCTGACAAGCTTACCGGAATGTTTAACGTAGACCGTGAGAATTACGAGAAGTACTGGGATGACATCTCACCTTTCATCAAGTACGGCTGCCTCAAAGATACCAAGTTCAAGGACAAGGTAAAGGACACCATGCTGTTTAAGGACTTAAACGGCAAGTATGTAACCTTACAGGAGTACTTAGATGCAGAGTACGGCAAGAAGGACGCCGATGCGGATGAAGGCTTCTACGATGAGAAGAAGGAAGATGAAAAGAAGGATGCTCCCGAAAAGGTAGAAGGTGAAGTGGTAGGTGCTGACGGCGAACCCGAAGGTACGGAAGAAGACGAAAAGAAGGAACCCGAGAAGCAGAAGGTATACTACGTAACCGATGAGAAGCAGCAGAGCCAGTACATTAAGATGTTTAAGGATGAAGGCATGAATGCCGTACTCCTTACACATAATATCGATAATCCTTTCATATCACAGCTTGAGGCTGATAACGATAAGATAGCATTCTTAAGAGTTGATGCGGATGTTACCGATTCCTTAAAGGCAGATGTGGACAAAAAGGAACAGAAGAGCATCGATAAGGAGCAGAAGGCTCTGGAAAAACTCTTTAGGGATGTACTTAAGAATGACAAGCTTGAGGTTAAGGTTGAGAAGCTCAAGAACGAGAAGGTATCTTCAGTCATCACCCTTTCCGAGGAAAGCCGCCGTATGAACGATATGATGAAGATGTACGGCATGGGCGGCATGGATATGGACGGTTTCGGCAACCAGGTAACACTTACCCTTAACAGCGAAAACGCACTTGTTAAGTACGTATATGACAATAAGAAGGGTAAGAATACCGAGCTTATCGTAAAGCAGCTTTACGATCTGGCTATGCTTAGCCATAAGCCTTTGGCTCCCGAGGCTATGACCGCATT
>CACYIR010000007.1 GCA_902774525.1 uncultured Lachnospiraceae bacterium | reverse complement strand
TGGTAGGTAATTCCGTATCCTTGATCTCTATGATCTCTGTTGTTCCGTCTGCTTTGACATAGATAACAAAGAATACGTATTTTTCAGTTGCATTGGGTACGGTGGCCTGACTTCTTCCGAGAAGACCGTATGCTTCACCGTTATCTGTTTTCTGTGTCACTATCTGAGCCACAGGAGTAATTGTACTGCCGGCAAAGGTTTCTAAAGCTTTATCTACTGACTTTGCTATATCTGTGGTTACTGTAGCCGATTCTGCATTTTGCCATTCATCACTAAGTTCTCCTCCCGGATTATCAGTAGGATATGAAATAACCACGGTGTATTTTTTGCCCTTTAACTTAGTCTCAACCTTTAACCCCAGCTTTTCAGCAGGATATGAAATAACCACGGTGTATTTTTTGCCCTTTAACTTAGTCTCAACCTTTAACCCCAGCTTTTCAGCAAGTATTGCCATACTGTCCGCAGGAACATATACCACTTTGTTTTTGGTATATGACTTTCCAAGGCTCACAGGACCGTACTTTTCTTTTTTCCCTTTTATTGTAGCATAGGTGTATCCATCCTTACCTGATGTAAATACCATCTTCCAATTATCGCCTGTAGTTATGGTTACTTTCTTCTTTTTTACAGAATACTTCGCATCTACTGCCTTTGCAAATGCCTCACAGGGAACATACATAAATGTCTGCTTTTTCCCGTTCAGTTTTCCCGATACCTTGAAGCCCTTAGCACTCTGCTTCTTGCCATTGATATATACGGCTACATTGACTTTTGCCTTCTTAAGCTTTGATGATGTTATGGATACCATCTGCCCTGCTTCAGCAGCGCTTGCCTGTTTTGTGGGAAGGATAAAACATTCCGCTGCAAGTGCAAGAACCAGCGCCAAAACCCAAAATACCTTTACATGTTTCTTACCTTTCATCATTTACCTCCTCTGAATTTATATTATAACTCCCTTAGATTTTAACATTATTGTTTCTCAATTGCAAATGAACCCTTTTTTACCGTACCGGCTAAGGTTATGGAATTCGTTGCCGTCGGTCCGCCCTGAACAGAAACATCTATTGAAACAGGTGACTGTACTGCCGGGATCCTGGTCTCGCTTCCCGGGATAGTAATATATCTGGGTAATCCGGTGATAGGATCCGTCCCTGAAAAGATCTGCTGAGGAGGATTATATATAACCGTATCCTGTATCTGGTTTATTATATAAGAATAAGTTATATAATAAGTAGCATTCTTTTCAACATTTATCTTATGGCTGTCATTCCCATCCGAAGTCTTAAAGTCAAGCGTGAGATTTCCGGAATAATCATTGGTTTTTAACGTATAATAGCCGTCTGCACCTACCATAGTACCTGCCATATATCTGAAAACCACGGACTTATTATCACTTCCGTGACCGACCTTTATGGATACTCCCGAAAGCTCACCGGAAGTTACAGGAGGGTTGGTCTCGGTATTCCCGCTGCCTGAAGACGTCTTCTTAACAACCGTAACCGTACAGGTGGCTTTAACCTTCTTGCTCTTTTTTGAAGTACAGGTGATCACTGCCGTACCGTATCCCTTAGCTGTAACCTTTCCCTTCTTTGAGACCTTGGCCACTTTGGTATCCGAAGATTTCCAGGTTACTCCTTTCTTTTTGTACTTCTTAGATAAAGTTGCCTTTAGCGTAACCGATTTTCCCTTTTTGAGTGTAACTTCTGTTTCCGACAGGGTTAAAGGGGCTTTATCCGCGGTTACGGTTTCCGGTTTCTCACTCCACTCCTGTTTTAAGTCGTTATACCTTGAATAATCAGAAGCTTTCCCGCCAAAAGCCGGGCAATAAACACATATCCCGAGCTTCATCTCGTTCATTCCCGTAAATGAAGGATTTTTGAAATCAATATAGTAATACTCTGATGCCGGGATAAAAATGTCTCCCTCCACGGCTATGGTATCCGCATCAAATTTATAATCCTCGATAACATTCCAGTCGTTATCAAGCAGATCATACTCTATCGTTGAGCCGCCACCGCTCAGGTTTTTAACATATAATCCTACTTTCTCAACCTCTCCGTCTATCTGAAAGAAACAGACATGTTCATCATCCTTTGTCATACTTATCTCAACTTCCAGATAAGGGTTGCTTTTAGACAGCACTCCGATATCATGACCCGCAAAAGCCTTATCCGGAGCAAACAGTATTATCATTACTATGGTACACACTAAAGCAAGTAAACCTTTCTTCATAGACACCTTCCCTTTCTGTTGTACATTTACACATACTTTATAAAAAAGAACGTAAAAAACAATATTTCCATTATCATTGTATCAGTAACAGTATTAAAAAAAGTGGTCTATGTGACCACTTTTTTAGTAAAAGCATGTATTGTTTTATCTGTTTTCAAAAACCCGGTCCGTATTTGCCAGAATGATCGCCATATCTCCAAGCGTTATATCTCCGGGTCTGTTTATGCCTGTTAATATACCCTTTTCTTCGGCAAATGCGACTGCCACCCGTACGCCCGGATAATAACCGTTGTCGTCCTTTAGGCTTGACCAGTCAGCCACAACGGACGGATCATGTACTTTGACCGCCGCATATACTGCAATCTCCTTGTCAAGAGTCTGTTTGTCGTCCCAACCCCACGGAAGGAAATATGCGTCATTTTCCTGCGGCATATCTTCATTTATTCCATACACATAATCGCGGTCCAGTCCGTAAAGCTCGATCATAGCTCTGCGCAGATCACCCACATCCGCAATAGACGTATCATCATTAAATATATCCGTATCATACTTGTTCTTCATGTATTTTACGGCTTCCCGGGTCTGTTCCTCGTCAGTTATATAAGCAGGGATCTTATCCTCCGAAAAAGGTGAATCTGTCACATGACGATATATCTTTATTCCTGCAAAGATAAGCAATACGATACCGGCAACTGCCGCCGCAGCTATAACCGCCGCACGTATCTTCTGTACTTTTGGATTGGCTTTTTCCAGAGCTTTTTTTACCTGTCTTACATCAGAAAAGCGGTCTTTCGGAGAAAACCCGGTACATTTCTTTATGATGTTTTCAAGCGGTCGGTAAACCTTTATACTGCTGTTTTCTTTTGTACTTCCCGTAAGAAGGAAACGCAGGAGTATTCCTAAAGAATAAATATCGGTACGGGCATCCGTCTGTGAAAAGCCGTACTGTTCCGGAGGTGCGTAATTTCTTGTACCGAAAAACACCGTGTCCGTATCGTTCCCGTTGCTGTATTCACGTGCTATATCAAAATCGATAAGAGCTATGCTTCCATCTGACCTCACTATTATGTTCTGAGGCTTAATGTCCCTGTGTATAACAGGCTTGTCCCTATGATGCAAAAATGCAAGAATATCACAAAGCTGCATACAGATATCAACTGTTTCCTGTTGGGAGATATCCTGTTCCGAAGCATACCGGTCAAGGGATTTTCCCTCTATATACTCCCGCACCGTGACCGTCATTTCATCGTTTTCGTATGATGCGATATATTTCGGAAGCCCTTTATGAGACAGCTCAGTCAGTATCCCGTTGCCTACAGCCTTTTCCGGGAACTGTTTTTCAAAACATTTTGCTACATACCGGGTGCCTTCATGGTCCTGTACAAGGAAAGTTAAAATACCGTTTTGATCGGACAGACACTCCATGATATCGTATTTTGAAGAAAACTCTTCCGGATAATCCGCATCGTCATAAGCAGACAATATTTCTTTCAGAATATCATCATTCACTCCGTCCGCCTCCTATCGTGGGAAGGTTATTCTTATACAACAGTTCCTGTGTCTCCATAAAATCTTTATGATGATAAAGGCAGTATGCTATAACCGCATCCCTCTTAACACGCGGATGAAGTGCGGTAACACGGGCTACCTTTAAAAGCTGCTGTGCTCCTGCCGAGTCAAGTTCCAAGCCGAAGGCCAGCTGGATCACTGTATCCCTGGAAGGGTTTCTGGTACCTTTAAACAGTCTGTGGCCATATGAAGATTCAATGTTTCCGCGTTTTATGACGCTCTCCTCATTCTCCCCTTTGGCATCGCAAAGAGCAGTAATATATTCGGAAAATAAAGGAAACCGGCTTTCTCCTGTTTTATCCAGATATTCTTCTACCGATCTCATAGTAAAAAGTTTTCCCCATAATTCCTGTGTCGTAGCCTTCTCATTCATAGAGTTTACCCCATACATTCTTTTATCAATCTTTACTTTTCTTTATTGATTTTTATTATATTTGTTTTTTACGTGGATATCAATATATTATTTATCATTCCTCTGTTTTATTGATTTAATATTAATTTTATTATTTCTTTATTGCATTCTATGCAGTTTTATGCTATAGTATATGTAGTATTAAAAACTACGTTGTAAGGTTTTGATAAAAAGGAGATGTCATGGTTAAGTTTATAGCTGATTCTGCGTGTGATTTAAAAGAATATCCCGGGATATGTTTCGAGACAGTGCCCCTTTCCATATCAACAGATGAAAAGGACTACACTGATGATGAGAACCTGAATGTCCATGAGGTACTTGACTACCTCGAGGATTACCATGACCGTTCCTATACAGCCTGTCCTTCGATAGATGCATGGCTGAAAGCTTTTGAAGGTGCGGACGAGATATACTGTGTGACCATCACCAGCGGGCTTTCCGGTACCTATTCAGGGGCAAACGTTGCACGTGAGCAGTATCTCGAAGATCATCCGGATACAAAGATATACGTGATCGACTCCCTTTCCACCGGCCCCGGTATGGTACTTATACTTGAAAAACTGGCCGAACTCAAGAGCCAGAGGAAAACATTTGAAGAAGTATGTACTGCTATAGAAAGGTATCGAAAGAGACTGAAACTCTACTTCTCCCTTTCCTCATTACATAATCTGGCACAAAACGGCCGCGTAAG
Organism: uncultured Lachnospiraceae bacterium; assembly: GCA_902774525.1. Lineage (GTDB taxonomy): Bacteria > Bacillota > Clostridia > Lachnospirales > Lachnospiraceae > RUG11977. The sequence goes on along the minus strand of CACYIR010000007.1, from coordinate 28,452 downwards.
CAAACTCATAGCTTCTGCCATAGGCTTTATGAACATAAAGATACTCGGTACCGCCAGTAAGGAAGGTACTATCGAGCAGGTAGGTAAATGCCGCGGAAATAACAGGATGATCGATAAGATCATAGAGCAGCTAAAGGCAAGCGGTTTCACCAAGGGCAAGATCAGGATATGCCATGTGGAATGCCTTGAATTTGCCAACGCCGTAGCGGAGAAAATCCGCTCCATCTTCAGCTGTACCGATATAAAAATAGTCCCTGCAAGAGGCTTATGCAGTTATTATGCAGAACGTGGCGGGATAATCCTCGGATGTGAGTGCTAAAGCCGCTCCCCTTGACATTTTTCCGATATTTGATATCATATTACTGTTCGTTTATCAAATATCTAAAGAGGGGAAATTATGAAACGTAAAGGCATAGTCTGGACAATACTGGGCTTTCTGATGCTCATCGGTATATTCGTTTTATATCTGTATACTGCCGTAAGTGACCTGGTATCGCTCGGTAACGCCGGACAGATTGATTCCAACCTGACTGAAATACGTGAAGACGGTGTATCGGTAGAAGGCGACTTTTACTATCTGACCGACGGTCCGGTCTTCTCCATGAAGCACAGCATAAACGGCCTTATCCCGATAGGCACGGAGTATTATTTCCTGCTGTACAGCAACGATCTTACGCGATGCATATTTGTACGTGCTTCCGAAGATTACGCCGATGATTTTTACGACGAAGTCAATATACCGAATGCTGAGGGTAAGTACTACGGAGCCCATGTAAAAGGCAGGGTACGTGAGCTTGATACTCAGATTGAGCGCGAAGTATCGGGTATGATAGACGATCTGGCTGCCGAGGGTATTGAAGTGATCTCCGACGGAAGCGATCTTCTCTACATAGATCTCACCACCAAAGTTCAGGCGATAATAAGGCTCATAACTTCAATCGTGCTGCTTGTATCCATCATCCTGATAGTCATCCTTGCGAAATTCAAGGGCGACGTCCAGCTTGATGACAGCGAAGCCTTAGGTTCTTTCAAACCGATAGGTATCATCGCACTTGTGCTTTTGCTTGTATGCATAATTTCAATGATATATACCTGCATCTTTTTATTCTAGTATAATAGTGACAATATCAAGGTGACAATAGGAGTTAATTCCTATTGTCTTTTTTTATATCAAAAATTTTTTTAAATTCTTTTGTTTTAGTCACGTAATTGTAAGATTAGGGGATTATCATATAGACATACCGATGAAAAAACATCGAAAATATATTTAGAAACCTCATGATATAACATAGATTTTAGAAAGGAATGACATCTTCATGAATATCTGGGCTGAAAACATAATATCCGGAATTGAATTATATATCAACCTGCTTCCACTCATATTTATCATCACGGCTTTCTTCATTTTCATGAAGAAGGGAAGCATAAGACCTGTACAGATCATAGGGACACAATGCCTCGTGCTTTACCTCATATGCCTTATAAATATGGTACTGTTCCCGCTCCCAGGCATAGAGGAAATCTCAGGGTTAAACGGATATAACGGTCAGTTTGTTCCTTTTAAGTTTGTAGCCGATATTGCTAAGGACAGAACCGCAGAAAGTGTTCTCCAGGTACTTTTAAATATCATTATGACAGTTCCTTTCGGATTCTTTTTCAAGTTTTTCCTCAATATGAAAATAAGGAACGTCATATTGATCACATTCCTGTTCTCGCTCATTATAGAGCTGGCACAGCTTACCGGTCTCTTCTTCATATATCCCGGTTCATACAGGCTGTTTGATGTAGATGACCTGATGACAAATACCCTTGGAGGATTTTTAGGTACGGTTGTTGCCAACAGCATAAATGACCTGGTACCCTATCTTGATAAAAACGCTTATGTCCGCCTGGGATAACAGGCAGTTCGTATAACTCCCTATATTCAGAAAGCAAAAAAGTCTTGAAACCTTAAAGTTTCAAGACTTTTTTGTATCTTGAGCCACTCGGGACTCGAACCCGAGACAACTTGATTAAAAGTCAAGTGCTCTACCGCCTGAGCTAGTGGCCCTTCTATCATATCAACCTTAAAAAGGGTGATAACAAAAAGAAAAGACATATACATGTCAAATACGGTAACAAACTACCAAGCAGGGCTAGCTGGATTCGAACCAGCGAATGCAGGAGTCAAAGTCCTGTGCCTTACCGCTTGGCGATAGCCCTAAGCGGGTGGGTACTGGGACTCGAACCCAGGGCCTCCAGAGCCACAATCTGGCGCGCTAACCAACTGCGCCATACCCACCATAAACCGATAGCAGTAAAGCTATCCTCCTGCGGTTCTGTCGAAAAGACCAGACCTGTAAAATATTGTACCTGAGTACAAACGTGCCAGAAGGGATTCGAACCCCCGACACACGGCTTAGAAGGCCGTTGCTCTATCCAACTGAGCTACTGGCACACTCACAGTTGTGCGATTCACACAACAAAGCGGGTGATGGGAATCGAACCCACGTGTCCAGCTTGGAAGGCTGGTGTTCTACCATTGAACTACACCCGCATATCACAATACAACATATTCAATTTGCGTCGGGGTGACAGGACTTGAACCTGCGACCTCTAGATCCCAAATCTAGCACTCTAGCCAAACTGAGCCACACCCCGAACTAAAAGGTGTATGCGAGATCGCATCCCTTTCTCACAACGCAAGGGATATTATATCGCGACTTTTTCCACTTGTCAACATTTTTTTTATTTTCTTTTATCTGCCCGATATATCCTCACTCGGGATCATGTATGAAACCGCTTCATCTTTATCTATGCGGCAGTCCAAAACATACGGCATATTCCCGGAGAAAGCCTTATTTAATGCTGCTTCAAGCTCATCTAAACCTGAAACGCTCATCCCGTCCGCTCCAAAGCTCTTAGCCAGCATGGCAAAATCAGTCTTTCTGTCAAGTACCGTAGAAGAATAATGCTTTTTATATCCTAAAGTCTGGAGCTGCCTTACCATACCGAGTACACCGTTATTCATGATCAGGATAACTATCGGTACCTTATAGGTAACCGCTGTGGCAAGTTCGTTTAAACTCATGCCGAAGCTGCCGTCACCCGTGATAAGGACAGGTCTCTCTCCCGTACCGAAATATGCACCCATAGCGGCACCGAAGCCGTATCCCATAGTACCCAGACCGCCACTTGATATAAATCTTCTGGGCGTACTGAATTTAAGCTCCTGCGCCGCCCATACCTGATGCTGCCCTACATCCGTTGCTACAGGTGTATTTCCGCTTAACTTCTTATTGAGCATCTTTAAGATATTCTGAGGTGTAAAACCTTCGCGAACGCAACAAAGCTCTTTTTCCTTAACTTTAAGCTCTTCAACCTGCTTTTTCCAGGCAGGCTTCCCTGACTTTTCTACCAAAGGTAAAAGTTTTTTCAGCGTGAGCTTCAGGTCTCCTCTTAAAGAGCAGGCCTCATCCACTGTTTTTGCAAGCTCCGAACCGTCTATATCTATGTGTACTACTTTCTGTTTAAGTGCAAACTTTGTCCTGTCGCCCGTAACCCTGTCATTGAATCTTACACCCAGAGCCACTATGACATCAGCCTTCTGCATGGCAGCCGTAGCGGCATAATGCCCGTGCATACCCTGCATACCTAAAAAGCCGGGATAATCTGATGGTATGGCAGAAAGTCCCATCATTGAACAGGCAACAGGCGCATCAATCTTACGGGAAAGCTTTTTTATCTCCTCTGCTGCCCCTGATGTGACCACGCCGCCTCCGAAGTATATAAAAGGCCTCTTGGCCGAATTTATCATGCCTGCCGCTTCCTCTATACGCACATCCTTTGCCGCAAAAGGCTCAGGCCCGGCCTCAGGCTGCTTAGGCTCATATTGATATTTTGCCTCCTGGATATCCTTCGGTACATCGATCAGGACAGGTCCGGGTCTGCCGGTTTTTGCAAGGACAAACGCTCTCCTTACGGCATCAGCCAGATCTTCTATCCTTTTAACAAAAAAGTTGTATTTGGTAATGGGTACGGTAATACCCGTGATGTCTATCTCCTGAAAGCTGTCGGTACCTATCTGCGTGGTAGGAACGTTACCGCATATGGCAACCATGGGGACGGAATCCATATAGGCCGTAGCTATACCGGTCACAAGATTGGTAGCACCGGGACCTGACGTAGCTATAACAACACCTACCCTGCCCGTAGCTCTGGCATAGCCGTCCGCAGCATGTGCCGCTCCCTGCTCATGGGCTGTCAGAACATGCTTTATCTCTTTTCTGTGCCTGTACAGACTGTCATATATGTCCAGAACCTGGCCGCCGGGATACCCGAATACGGTATCACAGCCCTGCTCTAAGAGTATTCTAACTACAATTTCGGATCCTGTCAGAAGCATTATTCCCTCCTGTATCCCATTATAGTCTGACCAGCCTTCCCGTCTACCCATGCTTTAGCACATCCTTACAAGTAAACTTGCCGGATGTGCTATGCATGGATAGCCGCGAATAGCAACTTAATGTGTCATGTTATAAAATGCACTCATGAGTGCCTTAAAGTTAGCCTTAATGACGTCGGTGTCGGTACCGGCACCCCAGTACATGGCACCCTTTTCATCTTCAAGTCCTATGTATGAAGCAGCCACGCTCTGTGAGCCCCTGCCCTGCATACTGTGCTGGGTAAATACCTGAAGTGTGTAATCCTTTCCCGTAAATGCCTTAAGCGCATTGCTCACTGCGGAAAGCGAACCGTTGCCTTCAGCCTGCATATCCGTTTCCACACCGTCTTTTACAAATGTTACATATATCCTTACATCGCCTTTGTTGCGCATGAATTCAAAATCAAGTATCTCTATATCGCCCTTGATATTAAGGTAGCTGTCGGTAAATACCTGAAGCACATCTCCGGGGCGCAGCTCCTTCTGCTCGCGGTCCGATACCTCTTTGCAAAGCCTGCTTAAATGCTCGCGCATCTCACGCGGCAATACATAACCGTAGGTACGCTCGAGCACATATCCTATGCCGCCTTTTCCCGACTGTGAATTGACACGGATAACATCCATGGTATAGGTTCTTCCGATGTCCTTCGGATCGATGGGGATATAGGGTACCGCCCACTTGCGGATATTGTTTCTTTCCCTGTAATGTATGCCCTTTGCAATGGCATCCTGGTGGCTGCCCGAAAAAGCGGCAAATACAAGCGCTCCCGCATAAGGAGACCTCTCGTACACCTTCATGCCCGTGCTTTTTTCATATTCCTCTATCAGAGCATCGATATCCGAAAAATCAAGTTTCGGATCTACTCCGTGCGTATACATGTTAAGTGCCAGCGTAACGATATCGACATTTCCTGTCCTTTCGCCGTTCCCGAACAACGTACCTTCCACTCTGTCGGCTCCGGCAAGCAGCGCCAGCTCTGTATCGGCTATACCGGTACCCCTGTCATTGTGGGTATGAATCGAAAGTGTCACATGCTCCCTGTATTTTAAGTTTCTGCTCATATACTCTATCTGGGAAGCGTATACGTGGGGCATGCTCATCTCAACAGTAGCCGGAAGATTGATTATCACATTATTGTTTTCCGAAGGCTTAAGCACATCAAGCACTGCATTGCACACCTCAAGTGCATACTCAGGCTCCGTGCCGGTAAATGACTCGGGTGAATACTCGTATCTGAATTCCCCGCCATACTCCTTTGCCAGCTTTACCACAAGCTTTGCGGCATCTACAGCCATCTGCTTCATTTCATCCTTTGACTTTTCAAACACCTGCTCACGCTGTGCCAGGCTTATGGAATTATAAAAATGAATGATGGCCTTCGGAGCACCCTTCAGAGCCTCAAATGTCTTCCTGATGATATGCTCGCGGCACTGGGTAAGCACCTGTATGGTCACATCCTGAGGGATAAGATTATTATCAATAAGCGTACGCACAAATTCATACTCTGTCTCGCTTGCGGCAGGAAAACCTACCTCTATCTCCTTAAAGCCTACCTGTATAAGAGTTTTGAAATATTCTGTTTTCTCTTTGATACTCATGGGGATTACAAGACTCTGGTTACCGTCTCTTAAGTCCACGCTGCACCAGACCGGTGCTTTTTCTATATGGTCTTTTTCGGCCCATGAGCTATATTCTTTTCCTACCGGAAAATAATTGATCCCGTATTTATCAAGGTTTTTCACTCTTTACACCTCAAGCAGTTTTCTCATCTTCATAAGCGCTTTTCCGCGGTGGCTTATCTTATTCTTCTCTTCGGGAAGAAGTTCTCCCGAATTGCAGCCTTTCTCCGGCACGTACATGATCGGGTCATATCCGAATCCGTATATGCCTTTTGACTCATAGGCCACTTTTCCTTCAAAGGTTTCTCTTACCACCTCACATCTTCCGTCCGGGAATACACATGCGATAGCAGCCACGAACCTTGCGTCACGCTGTTCGTCCGGCACGCCCTTCATACGGTCAAGGATATTCTGGTTCTTTATGGAATACGGAGTATCGGTACCCATGTACCTTGCGGAATAGATTCCCGGCTCCTTGTTCAGGTAATCCACCTCAAATCCCGAATCGTCAGCCATTACAAGGGCGTCACGGTACTCTTCTGTTTTTGCCGCCTTTTCAGCTATCGCCTTTGCTTTTAATATTGAATTTTCTTCGAAGGATGTACCTGTCTCATCAACATCGGTCTCAAGACCGGCTTCCTTCATGGATACTATATTGTAGGGAAGGCCTTCCATTATCTCCTTGATCTCACGGAGCTTTCCCATATTTCCTGTGGCAAATATAATCGTTTTCATTTTCTACCTCTTATCATAAGATTCTTCGCATCGGCTCAGAATGACATAACATATCTACATCTTTATAAGTTTACTTCATAATACTTGCATTTTCAAGTAAAAAAAATTATAATAGTGTTACTATTCACAGAAAGGACCCGCATTTTTCGCGGATACATATAGATATGGAAACCACAAGGATAACCTTAATACAGGAAGATAAAACATCTACCACTATCTACGGCAATCTGTGCGATGTTTCGACTCCCCTCGGAAGTGTTCTTCTCCTGCATGACATGGCCGAGCATCACGGTCGTTTTGATGACTTCTGCAGGATCCTGAACGGCAAGGGTTACGACACATACACCTATGACCACAGAGGTCACGGAGCCGAGATACGCTATGAGGACTTAGGATATATAGCGGATGACGACGGCTACGAGCTTTTGATCTCAGATGCACTCCACGTATTAAAGTACATAAAAAAAGCAAACCGCGGCAGAAAGCTTATACTTTTCGGCTGCGGCATGGGCGCGCTTATCGCAAGGTGCATCATACAGGCAGTTGATTCATTGAGTGCCTGCATACTCTGCGCCTCTCCCAATCCGCCCCAGAAAAAGATCAATTCACTGCTTACTACCATAAAGTTTATAAGACTTTCAAAAAAGCCGAAATACAGATCCAAATATCTTTGTAAAAAGCTTACCGAATTCAAGAACTTTTCAAAGATATCCAACAGGACCACCTTTGACTGGGTATCCCGCGACAATCAGCTCGTAGGCTCCTATATAAGCGATCCTCTATGCGGATTTTTAGGTACCGTATCATTTTATAATGATATAGTGAACCTGACCGACGAAGCCGTATCAAAGACCAACTTAAAGCAGATAAAAAATGATCTCCCGATACTTCTGATATCCGGAGGAAATGATCCTGTCGTCAACTACGGAGAGGATACCGCCGAACTTTTCGATACCTTCCAGCGATATCATTTTACCGATGTGGACTGTACTATCTATGATGAATGCAGGCATGACCTTCTCCACGAGACCAATAACGCAGAGATCATAAAGGATATCCTGGAGTGGCTGAATAAAGCAATGGATAACCGCAGGCTTCGTGCCGCTGCTGCTCTCCGTGCAAAGAAAAAGAAGAATAAAGGCAATACTCGTAACCGTACCGCAGCTGAGGCTGCAAGATCGGCTTTGGGATATGCTTCCGATAATATAGACGATACTCTTGAAGACTCCATCCAGGCAGACGATTTAGGCGATGACAGCGACTTCCTTGAGGATATGGGATATTTCAACAGAGGTGCCGGCAGTTCCGCCGACTCTCTCGAGGAAGAGGAGGAAGATGAGGATTTCATCATTATGGACGACGACGATGATGACGATCTGGACAGCCTTGGCAGTGATGATGAAGCTGGTGCTCCCGATGTTCAGGAGATAAAGACATCCGCAAAGGATAAAGCTGCCTTAAGGAAAGATGCCAAAAGGGCTAAAAAAGAGCAGAAGGAAAAGGAGAAGCTTGAGAAAAAGGAGTTAAAGTCAAAAAAAGAAGAGGAAGAAAAAACCGCCGAAGCTCCGAAGGAAGATCAAACCTCCGCTAAAAAGCAGAGTAACAACTCAGGCAAAAACTCCTCCAAGCAGAAGAAGAAACACAAATAAACTTAAAGATCAAAAAGAAAGACTATACGAACTTATATGAGATATGAATTTATAGCTCCCTGTCATTTCGGACTTGAAGCAGTCCTTAAAAGGGAAATACTGGCACTCGGCCTCGAAATAGTAAAGGTTGAAGACGGCAAGGTTACCTTTGCCGGAGATGAAGCAGCTTTTGCCCGTGCAAATATATTTTTACGTACCACGGAAAGAATACTTTTAAAAGTAGGGAGCTTCAAGGCGACCACCTTTGATGAACTGTTTGAAGGCACCAAGGCCCTGCCATGGGAAAACTACATCCCCAAGGACGGAAAGTTCTGGGTAACAAAAGCCAACTCCGTAAGGTCTGCACTCTTCAGCCCTTCGGATATCCAGTCCATCATGAAAAAAGCTATGGTGGAAAGGCTTAAACAAAAGTACAAGATAAACTGGTTCGACGAGACAGGTGCTGATTATGCAGTAAGAGTATCCATCCTTAAAGACGAAGTAACCGTAGGTATAGATACATCCGGAGAATCACTCCATAAACGCGGTTACAGGAAGCTTACGAGCAAGGCTCCCATCACAGAAACCTTAGCTGCCGCCATCCTGCTCCACACCCCGTGGAAGGCTGACCGCCTGCTTGTCGATCCGTTCTGCGGCTGTGGCACATTCCCCATAGAAGCTGCACTTATCGGTCTGAATATCGCTCCCGGACTTAACCGGAGTTTTGCAGCCGAGCAGTTTTCCTTCCTGGATAATAAGATATGGAACGAAGCAAGAGAAGAAGCCCGTTCACTTATAAAACAGGATACCGAGCTCCATATACAGGGTTATGACTTAGACCCCGACATAATCTCCGCCGCACGCCAAAATGCCAAACTCGCCGGAGTAGACGACAAGATCCATTTTCAGGCAAGAGATATCAAGGACCTTACCAGTACAAAGAAGTACGGTTTTATCATAACCAATCCGCCTTACGGAGAGCGCCTTGAAGAAAAGAGTGCTATGCCTCCCATCTACCAGATGATAGGTGATGCCATGACAAGACTTGATACCTGGTCCTGTTTCGTCATCACAGGCTTCGAAGATGCCGAAAAGTATATCGGACGTAAGGCCGACAAAAACAGAAAGATATATAACGGAATGCTTAAGAGTTACCTGTATGAATTCATGGGACCGAAACCTCCTAAGCTGTAAATGATAACTAAAGGGCTCTGTCCGGGCAGCATCCCGGACGAGATTGCCACAAAAGGCAATTCGTCTCGGGAGCATGCCCGTCACGAGCCCTATATTTCTACACATTTTATGGAAAAAAAGGGTGCCACATTTTCTTAATGTGGCACCCCGATTTTTTAAGAAGGATTGTTTTTTATTACTTGATTACCTTGCTGTCGTTTTCGGTCTTTATCTGCATTGTGTAATTGCCGTATACAGTATTGGTAATTGTAAGGTTAACACTCTTTACAAACTTGGATCCGTCACTTCCTGTATTCATATCTACTGAAGGAATGTTAGGATTCTCAACTTTCTTGCCGTCAATATAGAACTCGAAGCACTCTTTTACTACATCAACAGGATCGCTCTTGGTTGATGTAACCTTGATCTGCTTGAACTCAACTAAAGGCTTATCATTTACTACTGTGATGTTTCTGCTTCCGATCTGAGTGATCGAAGAGTTAGCTGCACCTGCAACTACCTTGTAAGCATCGATACGATAAGTACCTTCTTCAAGTCTTACCTGATAATCATAAGCCTTGATCTGAAGCTCGGTAACGCCGTCTGCAAATACTGTAGCGGGCAGTGTCTTCATGAAGTCTGCCTTACCGTTTGCATCTGTATGATATACGGTGTAAAGGTAAACAATATCATTAACTGCTACACCGAGATCGGTATTGGTGATCTGAGGAGTAAGCTGCTTGGTATAGAGCTTCATGGTCTCATTCTTAACAGCAAATCCCTGGCTCTTGCTCTGGATGTTAAGTGTTATTGATTCAGGCTTTACATCACCCTCTTTGATACCGGTCTTTAAGATAAAGTTGGTCTGCTCGGGATTTGATGAAAGCTCAGCGGTATCTGCTTTATCAACATCTGCTACGTTGAACTGTACAGGATACTGACCTGAACCACACTTGAGTACTGCTGCGATAACGCCGTTCTTCTTGCCTGAGTTAAGAACGATATTTGAACCGCTTACTACAAGTACACCGTCGGGATCAAATGTTCCGAAGTAAGCTATACCTGTATTTGTCTTTGTAGCTTCGGTCTGCTCGATGGTGATTGCCTGACCCTTCATTTCGTTGCCGTACTGATCCTTAACTACAGCTTTGATCTCAAGTTTATCGCCTAATAATGCATTAACATTAAGGTTTGCCTTTGAAACGGTAGCTGTAATTGTGGTAGGCTTTGAATCCTCTGTAACGGTAACTCTTGCTGTAACACCGGGAACGATGTTATCACCCTTATAGAAGAGGATGCTGGTTGAACCGGTCTTGTTGGGCTTAAGATACCAGCCGCCTGTAGCTGACTGTGTACCTGCAAACAATACTGTCTCATCAGCGGGCTTAATGCTTGTGATGCCTTCTTCTGCAAGTGTATGATATGTAACCTTTCCTGCTGCATCTACGTACTTGAAGAGTACTTCAATAACGGGCTTTGTAGCGTTAAGTGCAAATGAATAGGTACATGTATCTGTTTCCTTAAGATATGTGCCGGTCTCTTCCTTAATGGTATAGATCATGCCATTGGGAACGGGCTCATATGATACTACTGTAAACTTGTTGCTCTTAACGTCTCTGTTGTCAGAATAGATATGTACGTTTACTTCAAATTCACAGCTCATATTAGCCTTGTAGAAGTAAACCGATGTGCCTGATGCAAATGCATCAAAGGTATTGGTAAGTATATTGGCATTAACTGATACCATACCTGAAGTAATACCTGATGTGATATCAATCTTGTCCTTGTTGTAATACTTGATTCCCAGGTCTGTGTACTCACCGACGAGTGCCTTATTAACTGTTACCGCAACACTTGCGATATCCTTTTCTGTAGCAGTAGCTGCCTTAAACTTAGCGGGATCAGCCTTGCTGCCCTTCTTGTTTACCAGATATTCTGTTCCGCCAACGAAAGGTGATACCATGGTAACTATTACCTTATCTCCATCAGCTGTTACAGACTTAACTACGTTGTTAACAGCGATCTTTGTGCCTGCGATATCATAGTAAATATCAAGATCGGAACCCTTTACGCTTGCTGCATCGCCAAAACCTGAGATAACGATGGTATCAAGTGCTGTCTGCTTAACTGAAAGTGCTGAATCTACAGGGGTAGGTGTAACTGTAGGCTCGGGCTTATCCTCACCCTTAACGGTTACGTTAAAGCTCTTTGCATAAATAGTGCCGCTATATGTAGAAGTCTGATATGTCTCAGCCTTGATGGTATAGCTGCCTGCCTTATTAAACTTAACGGTGTATTCTGCACCGGAAGTACCCTTCTTAGGTGTAAGAGTAACATCACTTGAAGAACAGGTAAGTCTTCTGCAGTCCTCATACTCGCCTCTGGGCATCTTAACGGTGATAGTATCACCAACCTTGTATTCCTTGCCGTCAGCGATACCGCTTACTTCAAAGTTCTTATCGGAATTCTTTTTAACTGTAATGTTGAGGATCTTTGTAGCGATCTTAGCTTCAGTCTTCTTATCCCTTACAGTGATGACAACTTCGGTCTCGCCTAACTTCTTAGCCTTAACCTTACCTGTCTTGTTACTTACTGTAACGATAGAAGGATCGTCTGCCTCAAGCTTAAAATCCATAGTCTTGGAACTGTAATCTCCGGAAAGGAGATTTCCAACTTTTACAAAGCTATAATACTTAGCTTTCTTTCCATTAGCTTTCTTACCTTTGCAGCCGCCAAGATATAAAACCTTAGAGCTCTTTTTCAAGGTAATTTTCTCGGCAGCCTGAACCGGGATAGTACCGATGACAAGTACAAGTACAAGCATAGCTGCCAAAAGTTTTACTGCTTTTTTCATTTTAACCTCCATTTTGTTGATTGTTGCTATTGTTTAGTGATAAGCCTGTCTACCGGGGCGGTTTTGATATATTCTCCGAAGTACGGATTGGGAATCAGAAAATCCACACTTCTGATATAAACGCTTCCGGAGGCCGACTCAGCACAGTCAACCTTAGTTATGTATTTACCTATATTCTCGCCTTCATATGTGAAGGTGAAATATTTAGTAACGTTTTCTCCCCAGCTCTCTCCTTTATATGACATAAGCTTCTGGGTTATTTCTACTTCCGGAGCCGTGTCCACAACACGGATGGTGACCTTGTCACAGGCAGTTATGTCTGTCATCCGGTCCTCTCCGGACTGCATCCTGTATACCGTGATATCATATGTTCCGGTCTCAAGTCTCGCGCCAAACGTATACGGCACGAATTCTATATCCATATATGAAGGTATCACGCAGGGATTGTCTTCGCCGAAAAAGGTTTTTACACCTTTTTCGGATGTATGTTCAATGGTTATACCGTAGTAACACTCTCCGGGCTGCATACCGTAATATGCGGGAGTATTTCTGATGCTGGGCTGTTCATTAAACAGATACCCTAAGCCCTCTCCCATATAGTAACCGCCACGGAAAATCTTAGTCGTTACGAAAGTGCTCTTAGGAGCATTTTTCCCGAGTCCCACAGAGTTGTCAAGTATCAGGCTTCCGTCCGTTACAAGCTTATACTCGTATGTGCCGTCCGACGGATCATACGGGCAGTCACAGATGTTTATCTTAAACGGTGCATAAATACCTGACGATGAAACCGTACCGTTTATCACGTTCTGTGCCGTATCGGCAGGGCACTCATATCCGTATAAGATAAATCTTCCGGGTGCCATCTCGTGGAATACTGCTTTTCCGTTTTCTTTCAGTCCCGGGATGCTTCCGGATACTATAAACGGAGCATTCTCTATTACATCCCCGTATTGGTCAAGGAGATCGGCCTTTATCATCACATAGTCGTCTGTTAAGGGATCGGTATTCAACCGGTCACTGCTTATATCAAGCTTTATACTGTCCGGTTTTCTTTTGGGAAGCACTTCAATATTGAATGTACCTGCCACTTCATCGCCCCTGTAGATGACTATACCGGTTTCTCCGGGTTTATTAAGCAAAAGGCTGAATCCGCCTTCCACGCTTTTACCCTGAACTAAAGCTACGGTCTGGTCTCCTATTAAGAGATCCGTAATACCTGCTTCGTTTATGGTCTTCCATTTTCCGTCATCCATTTCGAACAGTGCTTCAAATACCACACTGTCGCCAAACGGAACCGCATTTATGCTCTTTTCACCGACTTTTAAGTAATCCTCTCCGCTCTTTTTTAAAGAACAGATCATATTTCCGGTAAAAGTCGTCCCCAAAGGAGGAAGTGCCTTTATCACCGAAGAAGTCTTTATGGTCTTTCCTTCCGACCCGTTTTTCCCCGGTACTTTAAGCTCAGCACTGACATTTACCTTTGTATTGCTGTCAACGATACGTAAAAAGGCGCCGTTTAAATATGCTTTTAAGGAGTCGGCCGCACTCAGCTCAAGCTTTACTTCACGGTCAAGTTTGTCTCCTACTGCTGCGGTGATATCCATGCCGTCCGCATTATAATATATAAATGACAGAGAAGTGCTTTCGTCAGCCCTTACAATGCTTTCGGCTATCTTAAACGATGCGGTATCGGTCACGTCTGAAGCGGCTGAAGTAAAATCGAATGCCGCTCCGTCATACTCAAGCCTGTATTTTTTTCTGCTGTGAAAAGCATCAAAAAACGTTATCAGGACTTCATCGTCGCTTTTAAAGGTAATGTCGGAAGCATATGAATAAAATGTCATTATGCCGGCATTCTCTTCAAACAGGGTAATCTTTGAGGGCTCTATATCCTCATCCACAATGTCACCCTTTAAGCTGACGCTGTCCGCCGAAGCCTGTACTGCTTCAGCTTTTCTGCCCTTTACGGTTATATCAAAATCCTTATATGCGGTATATCCGTTGTATGTCTTACTCTGATATGTGGCCGCAGTAATAAGATAATTGCCCTTTTCTTCGAAGGTTACCTCAAAGCTTTTCCCGTCGGACAGAAGCCGTATCTCGGCTCCGTCTTCCTCGCATACGATCACACGCTTATCGGTATAAGTACCCGGAAGTGATATTTTAAGGACATCTCCCACGTACACCGTCTGTCCGTCCGTGATCCCCTCCACCATAAAAGTGTCGGGATCGGCATTCTGCATGACAGTGATATTGAGTTTTCCTTTATATACCTTCTTTTTCCCGGATCTTTTCCTTACCGTAACGGTTACGGATGCCTTTCCGACTCCGGCTGCATATGCTATATCCTTTGAATCATCGACGTATACCACCGACTCATCCGAAGACTTGAGATTTATGTAATATTTCTTTTTATCGAAACCCTCTACAAGATTTCTTATCTTAACCCTGCTGTAATACTTTGCGCTTTTACCTGATGCGGTTTTTCCGCTGCACCCGCCAAGATACAATACCTTTGATGCGGACTTTAACGAAAACTGCTGCACGGCCGTATCTGTTGCAGCTTTTACTTCAGTATCGGACGGTATGAAGCCCGTCGCGAATAGTATCAACAGGAGCACTGTAAACAATCTATGTTTTAACGAAAGCAATCCATCGCCCCCATGTATGCAAAACAAAAATACACTACAATATATCCGGTCGGTCAAACCTCAATATACATTATAGTGTATTTCGTTTTTAAATACAATGACTATTCTATTAAATTCGCAAAAAATTTACAAAAAATGATTCTTTGTGTCAGAATTTTGTCAGGATTTGGGAATCCCTGTGTCAAAACCGTCATTTTATGCCATATCTGTGACATATTCGATAAGATTCTTCGCATTTGTTCAGAATGACATAAGAAAGCTTACATCATTTCAGTGCTGCAAGTCTCTCTTTTACCTGTTCGTACATGCTTGTATACTTAGCCAGCTTTTCTTTTTCCTCATTAAGCTTAGCTTCGGGAGCCTTGTTAACGAAGTTAGGATTAGAAAGCATGCCGTTTACACGCTTTAACTCGCCTTCAAGCCTTGTCTTTTCCTTCTCAAGTCTCTCGATCTCTTTAGCTATATCTACAAGTTCTGCAAAAGGAATGTAGATTACAGCACCATGGATAACTGCGGATACCGCATCATCACCGATACCGGTCTTATCCGACTGGATGGTAACCGAAGATGCTCCGCCGAGTGCCTCGAAGAATACACGGCTGTTAGAGAAGATATTCTTAACCTCCTCAGACTCCGATACTACATATACAGCTGCTTTACGTGAAGGTGCTACGCCAAGCTCTGTACGTACGTTTCTGATACCCTTTACCGCTTCCTTGATAAGCTCTACTGCCTTTTCCTCTGCTGCAAAGCTGTAGTCAGCCTTGAATACCGGCCAGTCAGATATCATGATGGACTCATACTTGTCTGATAAGCCCTGCTCAGCCTTAAGGTTGCAGAAGATCTCCTCTGTTACGAAAGGCATGAAAGGATGTAAGAGCTTTAATGCGTCTGTAAGTACACTGTTAAGTGTCCAGATAGCTGCCTTCTTGGTCTCTGTATCCTCACCGTAAAGTCTCGGCTTAACCATCTCGATGTACCAGTCGCAGAGCTCTTCCCAGATAAAGTCATAAACCTTCTGTGCTGCGATACCGAGCTCGAACTTCTCAAGGTCATCGGTAACTTCCTTTGTTACATCGTTCATCTTGGAAAGTATCCACTTATCGGCATCCTTTAAGGAACCCTTTACAGAATCTATGGAAGCCTCGAAGTCAACATCGATGCCCGCATCCTTCATCTGCTGCATGTTCATCATGATGAAACGTGAAGCATTCCATACCTTGTTGGCAAAATTACGTGCAGCCTCTACTCTACTCCAGTAAAAACGCATATCGTTTCCGGGTGCGTTACCGGTGATGAGCATGAAACGGAGTGCATCTGCACCGTACTTATCGATCACTTCAAGAGGATCGATACCGTTTCCTAAGGACTTAGACATCTTTCTTCCCTGATCGTCCCTTACCAGGCCATGGAACAAAACTGTATGGAAAGGTCTCTTTCCCATCTGCTCATACCCTGAGAATATCATTCTGATAACCCAGAAGAAGATGATATCGTAACCTGTAACAAGTACATCCGTAGGATAGAAGTAATCAAGGTCCTTTGTTTTCTCGGGCCATCCGAGTGTTGAGAAAGGCCAGAGTGCAGAACTGAACCAGGTATCGAGTGTGTCGGGATCCTGTGTTAAATGTGTGCTTCCGCACTTAGGACACTTAGCAGGTGCATTCTTTGATACTACGATCTCGCCGCAGTCATCACAGTAATATGCAGGGATCCTGTGACCCCACCACAACTGACGTGAGATACACCAGTCACGGATATTGTCGGTCCAGTTGAAGTAGGTCTTCTCCATTCTCTCGGGAACGAGCTTGATGTCACCTGTCTTAATGCATTCTACTGCAGGCTTGATCATCTCATCCATCTTAACGAACCACTGCTTCTTGATCATGGGCTCAACTGTAGAATGGCAGCGGTAGCAGGTACCTACGTTGTGGGAGTAGTCCTCGATACGAACAAGGAGTCCCATCTCATCAAGTTCTTTTACAATCTGCTTTCTTGCCTCATAGCGGTCCATACCGGCGAACTTTCCGCCGTTCTCGTTAATGGTGGCATCGTCGTTTAATATATTGATCTCAGGCAGGTTATGACGCTTTCCTACCTCAAAGTCGTTAGGGTCATGAGCGGGTGTGATCTTAACTACGCCCGTTCCGAAATCCTTCTCTACATAACTGTCGGCGATGATCGGGATCTTTCTGTCAACGAAAGGAAGCCATACATATCCGCCTACTATATCTGAATATCTCTCATCCTCAGGGTTAACTGCTATACCGGTATCACCGAGCATAGTCTCGGGACGTGTGGTAGCAAACTCCAGGAATCTGGTCTTGGATATCGATCCGTCAGCTTCGATAAAAGGATACTTGATATGCCAGAAATGTCCCTGCTGCTCCTCATAATTAACCTCTGCATCGGAGATGGATGTCTGACATACAGGACACCAGTTTACAATACGTGAACCCTTGTAGATCCAGCCCTTGTCATAAAGCTTTGTAAATACTTCCGTAACGGCCTTGTTGCAGCCCTCATCCATTGTGAATCTCTCACGTTCCCAGTCACATGATGAACCGAGCTTCTTAAGCTGGCTTACGATCCTTCCGCCGTATTCCTTTTTCCATGCCCATGCTCGCTCCAAGAACTTCTCACGTCCGAGCTCTTCCTTGGAAGTACCTTCCTTCTTTAAGGTCTCAACGATCTTAGCCTCGGTAGCGATGGATGCATGATCTGTACCGGGCTGCCAGAGTGCATTATATCCCTGCATACGCTTGAAACGGATAAGGATATCCTGCATAGTATTGTCAAGCGCATGTCCCATGTGAAGCTGTCCGGTGATATTGGGGGGCGGGATCACGATGGTGAAGGGTTTCTTTGTTTCATCTACTTCTGCATGGAAGTATCTTTTTTCTACCCACTTGGAGTAAAGTCTGTCCTCGATCTGTTTGGGATCGTAGGTTTTAGCCATGAGTTCTCTCTCTGCCATATTATGCTCCTTCCTTCCGTTACTATTCACGTCTGTCCAAAACCACTCATAAACCTCCCGGCTACGCCGTGAGCCGCTGCTACGCAGCTTATGTTTACTCGTGTGTTTTGTCCAGCCTCCATGGCTCAATCTGCCTAAATGCAAATCCACAAGCAAGCTTGTGCTTTGCATTTAAAGCAGATTAGCCGCGAATAGTAACTTTTTCAACATAAAAGCCCCCACCGCATAAGGACGATGAGGGCTATCGTGATACCACCTTAATTCACCGGGGAATATGATCTGTAACATACTCATGATCCGGTCTCATTTACGCTGCTCTAACAAGCTGCTCGTCTGTAACGGGACTTCCCGTTGTTTCCTACTTGGATCGGCCATAAGCCTCATCTTTCAGAAACACTGCTCAGGAGCTACCTTCATTAAACTTTCATGAAACGGCCTTTCAGCCATGGACCGTTCTCTCTGACACTTCCGTTTAACTAATCCTCTCCGTCAAAGCATTTCAAATATATGTCTGGATATTACAACACTTTTAAAAATTTGTCAACTTTTATTTTCAGCCTGCAAAGCACACATCATGATTCAGGTACTGCCGTCGAGAAAATAAGATCACTTGCTTTATTGAGTTTTACCTGTTCTCTTAAGAAGTCAGGACCTTCGATACCGTGCTGGCTCTTTATCTTTTCATATAAAGAGTTAAGGTCGGTATATCCATACTGTGTCATGAGGTTACCGGCAAGCGTATCCATCTCCTCCTGGGTTACCTCAAATCTTTCGGCCTCCACTATGGCAGAACGGATATATTCATATTTTACACTGAACTCCGTCATTTCGCGGAGATATGTCTCGTACTGATCCGAAGGCATACCGTATGCCAGATAATAATAACCGGCACCGTCTACTCCGTAAGCATTCATATAAATGCTGTCATTGTAGTTTTTGAGATTAGCGAGAGTTCTCTGCATTTCATCACTGAGATCGATATTGAAGGTTGCATTAGCTATAACCTTTTTTGCAAGTTCATCCTGCTTGGCGATTTCGGCTTCTTCTTCCTTCTCACTCGTTATCTGGGCTTTTATGTTATTCTTATACTCTTCAATGGTCTTACACGAAGTTTTTTCAGCTACGAAATCATCCGTAAGTTCCGGATACTTATAATAGTAAAGTTCATTAAGTGTGATCTTAAATACAGCGGGCACACCGGCCATTTCCTTATTGGAGTAGTTCTCAGGGAATGTTACGTTGATCTCAAATGTAGAACCCTTTTCATGTCCGATGATAGCTTCCTCGAATCCGGGGATAAATGTGCCCGAACCGATCCAGAGATCAGCCTTGGAACCTGTGCCGCCTTCAAATGCCACACCGTCCTTATAACCCTCATAGTTGATATCTACAACATCGCCTGATTGTACTGTCGTTCTGTCGGTCACCAGAGTCTTTGACTTGTATGATGATACAAACTGGTCAAGTTTTTCCTGGATCTCTTCAGCGCTGACTTCGGTAGACTTGGGTGTATAGGTAAGTCCGGTATATTGTCCCAAAGTAACATCTCCCGACTTGTAACCGGTTATAATGTTTGCTCCCTCTTCTCTCTTGAAAAGCGGAGTATCTTCCTCTCCCTGTTCTTCCTGTTTGCCGCATGCAGCAAGAGAAAGTATCATTATCGCGATAAGGGCAAGCGCTGCTAATTTCTTCATTTTCATTTCCTTCCGATCATAACTATATATTGCGTTACTATTCATTGCATACCAGCCGTGAATAATAACACTTTATCAAAAACCTGTGAAAATTCTATGTCCATTATTCAACTTTTATAAAAAGTTCCGCAAGAGGGGAATCCTTAGGCAGGATAAGGGTCTTGTCGCCCTTCATGGACTTCTTTGCAGCATCGAGTGCTCTTACAAATGTATAGAATTCTGCCCTGTCAGGTGTATTATATGCCTCTGATAAGATCTTCATGTACTCGGCTTCACCCTCAGCTATGATCTTCTCAGCCTGTGCTTCTGCCTCTGATACGCTTACTACGATCTCATTATCGGTCTTGGTACGGATCATCTTGGCTTCGGACTCACCGTTAGCTGTATATGATGCAGCGATATTATTTCTCTCTGAGATCATACGCTCATATACTGCTGCCTTGTTGTCGCTCGGAAGGTCAAGATGCTTGGTCTCTATACTTACAAACCGGATACCGTACTGTTCAACACTGGTTCCGATATTCTGCATAATGGCCTGGCTCAGTGCACCGTCACGTGAGCTTATGACTTCGCTCTGTGTCATACTGCTTATGATATTTTTCATCGAGTTGTATACGATGGTATTGATACGGCCCTCAGCATTTGTGATACTGGTCAGAGTCTGTGTGAACTTCAGCGGATCTGTGATCTTCCAGAGCACATAGCTGTCAACAACCATGGTCTTTTTGTCCTGTGTGATAACATCGGACGCAGTAAGATCGTAAAGAAGCATGGTCTTGGGCAGGGTATCGGTAGTCTGTATAAACGGTATCCTGAAAGAAAGTCCCGCATTCGGTACTATCCTTTCAACCTTACCGAACTGCTTGATAAGGGTATACTCATTTTCCTTTGTAACTACCATGGAATTGAGCAGTACTACTATTGCAATAAATATGATTATCGCTGCCACTATAAGTGGTGTATTGGATTTGGGCCGGCGTATACGCTCTACTTTCTCTTCGCCGGCGGTTTTCTCATTATTATATTCGCTCATGTTATTCTCACTTTCTTTTTGTTTTTAGGCTTATATGTCTTACTCAGCTGTTTCTACACTGATAAGCGGCTCTATGGGAAGGATCTTCTCCGTACCGCTCTCGCTGCCGTCGATTATAACTTTAAGATCCGGCAGGAGCTCTTCCATAGCCTCATAGAACATACGCTGCTTGGTGATGAGCGGATATTTCTTGTACTCATTATAGATTTCGTTAAAACGGGATGCCTGGCCCTGTGCCTCGTTGATACGGGCTTCCTTGGTGGATTCGGCTTCCTTTAAGACCTTGTCAACCTCTGCCTCTGCCGCAGGTATCTGCTCGTTGCGGTATTTGTTTGCATTGTTTACCGCAGTCTCAGCACCCTGTTTAGCAGATTCAACGTTCATGAAAGCTTCAAGGACCTCTGCTGTGGGAGGCTCCGCATCCTGTATAGTTATATTGATAAGTGTGATACCTATATCATGCTGTTCGAGATGACGGGTTATCTTATCCTTGATATTTGACTGGATCTCACTCTTACCGGTGGTGATAACACTGTCAACCGGATATGATCCGATCTCTGCTCTGATACTCGACTGTGCTATGGTCTTGAGCACGGCCTCATAGTTTTCGGAAGCATACAGTGCCTTTACCGGATCGGTTACTCTGTATTCCACGTAAAAGTCAACATTTACGAAGTTGAAATCAGAAGTGATCATGAGAGATTCATCTTCTATGGTATTGTTGGTATGTGCGTCATAACCGATGGGGAAACCTTTGATGGTGGTGTCCACCTTAGTTACCTGCTGTACAAACGGTATCTTAAAGTGCAGACCCGACTCCGTGGAAGCTGAAGCTATACCGAATGTCGTAACTACAGCAGCTTCCTGCTCGTTGATCGTATAAAACGAGTTAAATACCAGAACTGCGGCGATAATGATGATCACCGCCCATTTGATAATTCCCTTGTAATCTTCAAGGTTGGGATTTTTATAGTTCATTCATTTTCCTTTTGGACAGGTGTGTACTCGGAATGCCCCCTGCCGCTGCATTCTCGAAAAAATCTTTGTTTACGGTTACATATTCAGTATTATAATATTGTTTTTATATCTTTCCACCGTTTTATTGTCAAAATACCGTCCGGTATTTTGCTTTACGATTTCGTCATCTCGGGGAACCGGAATACCTGTTCCTCTTCATCGTCATCCATGGTAAGTGTATATTTCTTCGTGACATACCCGGATTTTTTAAGTTCTAACGATATCGTGCCCGAAGGCTTGTCAAAGGTAAGGCTTCCTCCCGATATATCGCCCTTATATACTCCGTCAACATATACCGAAGCTCCGTCTGTGGAATAGACCGTCATCTTACCGTGTCCGGTGCTGCCCGTATTGCTGCCGGGAGATGCGGTCGGTGTGCCGTCATCGCCGTCAACTACGTCAATGTTACCGTCATTTCCGTTATCACTTGTGCTGTCAGGTATATCCGAGTCTGCAGGAAGTGTACTGTCATCCGGAATAACATCCGATGCCGTAGGCTTCGGCGTGGCTGTTGCAGCCGGTGTCACGGTCACTGTCTCCGGCGTCTTTTCCTCGTATATTATATCATCCGGTACTTCCTCGGGTGCCTCTGAAAGGGAAATACTCTTTGTTACTCCTGCAGTACCGACATCTATGGTACCTTTATAACTGTTGTATCCGCCAAGTGACACCTCTATGTCATGCACTCCCACCGGAAGGCTTAACGTTTCAATATTATCCGTTTTAACTCCGTCTATATAAAGTTCGCTTTCTTTAGGGCTGATATTCAGCTTAACTTCTCCGTATTCGACAGGTTCCGGACTGAACGGGAGCAGATCAAAGCATGTATCCTCATCTCTTTTTATCCTGACCGTAGCTTCAGCGGTAAGGTCATCCTTCACTACAGTTATGGCATAATCGCCTTCCCTTAAAGTGAGGCGCAGCTCATCATCCACCGATGCGGACCTTCCGAGTCCGTAGTATACGGTACCGCCGTCGAAACTCTCAATGTTTTCCAGAGTGAGGTATCCGTGTCCTGTATTCACCTTTATCAGATATACACGGTCGCCTATACCGTACAGGTCCAGGATATCGGTGCCGTCAATGAGAAGCGAGTCTTTTCCGGTAAAATCCTCTCCGTTTAATATCTCCAAACCGTCGTCCATATGATATATGCTGCTTCCGACTTCAATTTTCCCCTGATCGGCATACACCTTCATATTCTCAACGTTCTTATATGTCCATACGTTATCCGCACCTATAAGAGAGAGCAGTTTCCCGTCTTCACCGGCCTTAACTTTTGCGATGTTTCCCTTTTTCAGCATGGCCGCAGAGACAAGCCTTCCGCTCTTTGTCCTGATATCGGAACCGCCTGTATATATAAGTTCGGTTTTTTCGCCATTCTCCAGGTTTTTAAGAGTTATCGTCGAGGCATCCAGATCGACATCAAGTATCATGCAGGTAATATCCGGCTGCTCATGAGGAACTTCCGTAACCTCATTACCCTCCACCGTTTTTCCGGTACCGTGCCCGTCCTTTCTATCACTGTTCAATGCAAATATGACAGATATGACTATGATACCGACAGCCAGAACGGCGCACAATATCATAATCTTTTTATAATCTGACTTACCGCCCATTCCGGCCTCCTTTTCTGATTTTTAGTCAACGTAACCTTTTTACCGCTTCAATTAGTTTTTCCTTTGTATTCATGTCGGGGTCTTTAAGTACAAGTTCTAAAAGACCGTTCAATGTTTTTCCTATCTCCGTCCCCGACTCTATCCCGCATTCCATAAGATCTCTGCCGTTTACCGCAAGCTCTTTTAATGAAATGCATTCACCGTTTTGTTTTGCTCTTAAAAGCTCCGCATATATCACTTCAAACTGCGATGCTTTTTCAAATGTTCCGGTGTTATCCAAACGATACTTGTCAGGTATGAATCCTGTTTTTTTCTCCCCGCCTGCCTGCTGCATACCACACTCAACCGCCTCGCAGAAGTTAAGGAAATCATCAGTATTCTCCCATGCGAGTATACTTGCCAGCCTCCTGCAGCGGATGCGGATATGCTCATCTTCTCCTCCGGGGAATCCGTTCCTAAAAGTCCTTATGAAAAGCACTATCCTGTCCAGAGTCTTATTGTCAAATTTTAATCTGTGAAGGGTTTTATAAGTCAGAGCTCCCGGCGTGTTATATATGTTATCCGGATCCGCAGGCTCATAAACTTTTTGCTGTGCTCCAAGTTCCATAGAAAGACACGCAACAGCCCACCTCACGGTAAGCTCCTTATTTGATCTCGCAAGTGCTGTTTTAAGGAATTCCTCATCAGCACCCTGAAGCTCGGGAAGAATCACTTTATCGAGCCCCATGGTCTTTAAAAGGCATATGTGCCCCGGATTATCGGACATGAGCGTCTTATCAAGCTCCGCTTTTATCCTTTCGGCACTGACTTTGGCCAGATTCGCTCCCAGCTTCACTGCTGCAGTGTATGTATCTTCTTCTATATCAAATCCGAGCTGTGCCGAAAATCTTATGGCGCGGAGTATACGTAGAGCATCCTCTCCGAAACGTTCCTCCGCCACACCGACACATCTTATTATCTTGTTTTCTAAGTCATCCGTACCGCCGAAAAGGTCAGTTACACCTGTTGCCTCATTATATACAAGGGCATTTATGGTAAAATCCCTTCTCTTTAAATCCTCATCAAGGCTTGCGGTAAACGATACGCTCTCAGGATGTCTTCCGTCCGTATATTCTCCGTCCACCCTGTATGTAGTAACCTCGTAGCCTTCGCTTTTGACCATTACAGTTACGGTACCGTGCTTAATCCCTGTATCCACCGTGCGCGGGAACAGCCTTTTTACATCCTCCGGCAATGCCGAAGTGGTCACATCCCAATCCTTAGGAAGCTTTCCAAGCAGGCAGTCTCTCACACAGCCGCCTACCGCATATGCTTCGTAACCTGCCGCACGCAGGATGTTCAGGATATATTTTACATCATCGGGCAGATTTATCTGAAACATATGTGCCTCCTTTCTTTGTGTACCTGTGAATAACCTTGCACTTTGATCTATTTCGTGGTATCATATTTCAAAGGTCTTTCGGACTAGAAGTCCTTAAGGCTGACACTAAAAGTGTGAAAGGTAATACCATGAAAGAAACCAATAAAGTATACAAACTCTCAGTTTTATATATGCTCTCAAAAGTCGATATGCCGCTGACCACTAACCGCTTAAGCTTTTTCCTGCTTAAGGATGATTATACCGACTACTTCACATTCCAGCAAGACTTAGGCGAGCTGCTCTGTGACGGATATATCATGAGTACCGAAAGTCACGGTAAAACTCTGTATTCCATTACACCCGAAGGCAGAAATGCCATCACGCTGCTTTCAGCCGAGATATCCGATGCCATGAAAAAGGATATCGAATCCTACATCAAAGAAAACAAGTTCTCCATGCACGAGGACTTTTCCGTACAGAGCAGGTACTATCAGTTCGGCTTAAACCAGTATATTTCAAACCTCTACATCGAGGAAAACGGTGTGAAGATACTTGAAATGAACATCAACTCCACAACCGAAGAAGCTGCCGAAAAAATATGCTCAAGCTGGAAAAACGCAAGTGAGGAACTGTATCCCATGATTATCGGGAAGTTACTTGGATGACGTAGTATCCACCTCATCCACCGCTTCGCGGTCCCCCTTCCCCTCAAGGGGAAGGCTTTCGAGCTCTCTTTCGGGAGCCATCATTTCATCCATAAGTGCCCATATTTCATCCCTTCCCTGCTTTGTTTCCGCGGAGAACGGGATGATTTTTGTATCTGAAGGAGCCTTAAGTCCTTTTCTTATCACTGCCGTCTGGTGCTGTACCTGTGAACGGTTGATCTTGTCTGCTTTTGTACATATGATCACAGGTTTAAATCCGTTGGCCACAACCCATTCATACATGGTTATATCATTCTCACCGGGATCATGTCTGATATCTATA
Organism: uncultured Lachnospiraceae bacterium; assembly: GCA_902774525.1. Classification (GTDB taxonomy): domain Bacteria; phylum Bacillota; class Clostridia; order Lachnospirales; family Lachnospiraceae; genus RUG11977. Next base: position 2,681 of record CACYIR010000007.1, on the reverse strand, counting down.
AGCAGAAATACCGTCTGCAATACCTTGGAGGTACGCAGATACTTCTCAATCATCTTGCCCCACTTAGCCTTTATCTCTTTCGAGACCTTGGCATATCCGTAACCGGGCAGATCAACACAATAAAACGCATCATTCACCTTATAATAATTGATGGTCTGTGTCTTTCCCGGCTGCCCCGACGTCCTCGCCAGATTCTTACGCATCATGAGCGCATTGATCAGCGACGACTTGCCCACATTCGATTTTCCGGAAAACGCAAACTCCGGGAGGGTATTCTTCGGAAGGGTACTCGTGATACCGCATACCGTTTCTAATTCCGCTTTCTTGATTACCATTTTTTCTCCTCCCCTCATAAAATGTGGGTGTCGCTGTCCAATGCATGGTAGCAACACGTATATGTTTATTATCTATGTTCTGGGACAAATTGTCTTTATTACCGCGGCTCGTGACGGGTATGCTCCCAAGACGAATCACCTTTATCGCCACGGCTCGGGATGGGCATGCTTCCGGGACCAATTGTCTTTATTGCCACGGCTCGTGACGGGTATGCTCCCGGGACGAATTGCCTGATGCGGCAATCTCGTCCGGGATGCTACCCGGACAGAGCCGCCCCCGGTAACAAACCCGTCCGGGAACTGCCCGAACAGAGCCGTCATATATTGTATGTGATAATAACATAAGGGCTACCGCATTACTGCGACAGCCCCTCCATTTTATGAAACCTGTGCTTTTTTCTTAGTCCTGTTTCTTAAAACCGGTTTCCTCTTAAGACCGTCCGGAAGATATACCAGCTGCGGTTTTTCATTACCCAAAGCAGCTTCCTTTGTGATAATGCACTTTTGTACAGTCATATTGGACGGAACCTCATACATAACATCCATCATGATGCTTTCGCATATGGATCTGAGTCCTCTGGCTCCGGTTTTTCTTTCAAATGATTTGTGAGCTATAACCTCGAGTGCTTCATGATCAAACTCAAGCTCCACACCATCAAGTTCAAACAGTCTCTGATACTGCTTGGTGAGCGCATTTCTGGGCTTCTCAAGGATATCGATAAGCGCCTTCTCATCCAGCATGTCGAGTGCAGCCATAACAGGCACACGTCCTATAAACTCAGGGATAAGTCCGAACTTTATAAGATCCTCAGGTAATACCTGTCTGAACAGGTCTCCTATATCGAGGTTAAGTTCATCCCTGATCTCGGAATTAAAGCCCATGGACTTCTTTCCGATCCTGCCCTCAACTATTTTCTCCAATCCGTCAAATGCACCGCCGCATATGAACAGGATATTGGTTGTATCTATCTTTATAAGCTCCTGATGGGGATGCTTCCTACCGCCCTGAGGAGGTACTGAAGCCATCGTGCCCTCCAAGATCTTAAGAAGTGCCTGTTGTACACCCTCACCCGATACGTCACGGGTAATGGATACATTCTCAGACTTCTTGGTGATCTTGTCTATCTCATCGATATATACGATACCGTATTCTGCACGCTCAATATCGTAATCAGCAGCCTGGATAAGCTTTAAGAGGATATTCTCAACGTCCTCTCCGACATATCCTGCTTCCGTAAGAGTAGTTGCATCGGCTATGGCAAAAGGTACATTAAGTATCTTGGCCAGAGTCTGTGCCAGATAAGTCTTACCCGAACCGGTGGAACCTATCATTAAGATATTGCTCTTCTGAAGCTCAACATCGCTTTCATCCGCAGAAAGGATCCTCTTATAATGATTGTAAACGGCAACGGAAAGGATCTTCTTTGCATCCTCCTGTCCTATTACATACTCATCAAGGAAGCCTCTGATCTCGGCAGGCTTTAATAAGTTGATATCCTTATTTACCGCCTTGTTCCTGGCATCCCCGTACTCCTCGTCATTATAGAATTCCTCTTCAAGGATGTCCGCACAGATATTAACACATTCGTCGCATATATATACGCCTTCAGGCCCGGAAAACAACTTCCTTGCCTGATCTTCTCTTTTTCCGCAGAAAGAACAGCTTATCTGGCCGATCCATCTGTTATCATTTCCCTTATTTGCCAATCCCTATACTCCAATCCGAATACAATTATCTGTGCTCGATAACCTTATCAATGATGCCGTATGCAAGAGCTTCCTCAGCAGACATATAATTATCTCTGTCGGTATCTCTCTCGATGATGTCGATAGGCTTTCCTGTGTTGGCTGCGAGCATCTCATTTAACTTTTTCTTGGTCTTTAAGATATTCTCAGCAACAATCTGGATCTCGGTAGCCTGACCGCGTGCACCGCCCGAAGGCTGATGGATCATGATCTCGGCATTGGGAAGAGCCATACGCTTGCCCTTTGCACCGCCTGCAAGAAGGAATGCGCCCATGCTGGCTGCAAGACCTACGCAGATAGTAGAAACATCACACTTGATATACTGCATGGTATCGTAAATAGCAAAACCTGCAGAAACGGATCCGCCGGGACTGTTGATATAGAAATTGATGTCCTTGTTGGGATCCTCTGACTCCAAAAACAGCATCTGTGCTACAACAAGTGATGCTGTAACATCATTTACTTCCTCGGAAAGGAAGATGATCCTGTCCTTTAAAAGTCTCGAATAAATGTCATACGAACGCTCGCCGCGGCTCGTCTGCTCTATAACATAAGGTACTAAACTCATATAAACCTCCAATTACTTCTTAAGGATTACTT
>CACYIR010000006.1 GCA_902774525.1 uncultured Lachnospiraceae bacterium | reverse complement strand
AGAAACCACCTCATTCGGCTGCTTCGCAGCCATTTGTCTTCGCCAGACGGGCATCACAACACTTCGTGTTGCGATATATCCCCTCAAAGGGGAAGGCTTATATATTGTAGTTCATTCACTTTAAAAAGGAGCGGGCATATGATTTTTGAAAACAGAAACGGTGCTTTGGTAGCACTAAGAAGCGGAGAAAAACTTGAAATAAGACCCTGGGGAGAAGACTCCTTGAGAGTCAGAGCCACCATGCAGGGAGATTTTACCGGCAAAGACTGGGCACTTACCGAAGAATACAAAAAGACCGATGCAAAAATAGATATCTATGAGGAAGACTTCTGGGTAGGTGACGGAAGTATAGCCAAGCAGCCCATAGCAAGCATCACTAACGGAAAGATCAAGCAGCCCATAGCAAGCATCACTAACGGAAAGATCAAGGCTGTGGTCAACTTTGCAGGTGTTATCACATTTTATAAGGATGATAAGCAGATATTGCGTGAGTACTACCGTTCTTACGGCGGCACTCTTTCCAAAGAGAGCAGATGCTTAAAAACCGTTAACCGCGAGTGGAAGGGTATAATAGGCGGCAGCGAGTATTCTCTTAACCTTAAGTTCGAGAGCAACCCCGGTGAAAAGATATTCGGTATGGGTCAGTACCAGCAGGAGTGCATGGAGCTTAAGGGCTGTGTGTTAGAGCTTGCGCAGCGCAACTCACAGATATCGGTTCCTTTTGCGGTATCCTCCCTCGGATACGGCTTCTTATGGAACAACCCCGCAGTAGGCCGCGTATCCTTCGGAAAGAACTACACCGAGTGGATCGCAAGGGCAACAAAGGATATGGACTACTGGATCACTGCGGCTGATACTCCCAAAAAGATACTTGAGAACTATACTGCCGTAACCGGACGTGCGGACATGTTCCCCGAGGACCTCATGGGACTGTGGCAGTGTAAGCTCCGTTACAGGACTCAGGAGGAAGTACTTTCCGTAGCACGTAAGTACAAGGAGGAAGGTATCAAGATCGATCAGATTGTTATTGATTTCTTCCATTGGACCGTACAGGGCGACTGGAAATTCGACAAGACCTATTGGCCGGATCCTAAGGCTATGGTGGATGAGCTTCATTCCATGGGTATCAAGGTCATAGTATCCGTATGGCCTTCCGTAGACAGGAAGAGTGAAAACTTCTATCCCATGATGGAAAAGGGCCTGCTCATAAAAACAGAGCGCGGTGCAGCCCAGACCTACGATTATCAGGGTGACTGCGTGGAGATAGATCCTTTTAACCCCGAGACAAGAAAATACGTATGGGATGTATGTAAGAAGAATTATTATGATTACGGTATAGATGCATTCTGGCTTGATAACTCCGAGCCTGACTACGGTGTATATGACTTTGAAAACTACCGTTATTGTGACGGTCCTGCATTGGAGCTTTCAAATATGTATCCCCAGATGTACAGCCGTGTATTCTATGATGAGATGAGTAAGCTCGGTAAGCCTGTAGTAAACCTTCTCCGCTGTGCATGGGCAGGCTCACAGAAGTACGGAAACGTGGTATGGTCGGGCGATGTACCTTCTACATTTGAAGCATTCAGAGACCAGCTGCAGTGCGGACTTAACATGGGTCTGGCAGGTATACCCTGGTGGACTACCGATATCGGCGGTTTCATGACGGATGATGTAAACGATCCTGATTTTAGACAGCTTCTTATCCGCTGGTATCAGTTTGCAGTATACTCGGCAGTACTCCGTATGCACGGAGACCGTGGCCCTTACAATATCCCGCCTCTTGATACACGCGACTGGGGCGGCGGATATCTGCACACCGGTCAGCCCAATGAGCTCTGGAGCTACGGCGAAGATAATTATGCCATAATGAAGAAGTATTATGATATAAGAATTGAGATGCATGACTACATCAAGTCACTCTACGAGGAAGCTCACACCAACGGCTCACCGCTTATCCGTGCTATGTTCTATGAGTTCCCCGATGATGCAAAATGCTGGGAGCTTCAGGATCAGTACATGTTCGGCGCAAAGTACCTGGTAGCACCCGTAATGAATCTCAACCAGTTTAAGCGTGACGTATATCTGCCCGAAGGCAAGTGGAAGCTCACCTCCACCGGTGAGATCTACGACGGTAAGCAGACTGTCAATGTCGCTGCTCCTATTGAATATATGCCGGTGTTTGAACACATTCTATATTAATTATATTTTATCTTTCAAACGGAGCTGTTGCACTATGCGGTGGCTCCGATTTTAATATCGCTAACAGGCACAAAATTAGGGCTCGTGACGGGTATGCTCCCGATGCGAATTGCCTTTGGTGGCAATCTCGCTCGGGATGCTACCCGGACAGAGCCCTTTATTTGTTATACTACACTTTTATAGAATCTGACCTCAAACCTTGCACCGCCGTCCTTTCCGTTTTCGGCTTTTATGGTGCCGCCTAAACCTGTGATAATGGTCCGGCACAGAGCCAGTCCGATGCCGACGCTTTCGGAGCTGGAGTTCTTTCCTTTATAAAAACGTTCAAAAATATGCGGCAGGTCATCCTGTGTAAAGCCGGTGCCTGTATCGCTTATGACTATCTGGGTGTAGAGGGCATTCTCCAACGCCTCTATCTTTATACTGCCGCCTTCGGGAGTATGCTCCATGCAGTTCTTTACGATATTCCCGAAGCCTTCAGCCAGCCACTCGGAGTCTCCTTTTAAGCCGGCGTCTCCCAAATCCTTCTTTAAGGTCACTCCCCTTAATTCCAATGGTATGAGCAGCGGCTCACAGGCCCTCTCCATTATATCCTCTACCTTAAGCTCATCATTTCTGAAGGTAACGGTACCTGCTTCTATCTTCGACATCTTAAGCAGAGTCTCTACCAGCCACTGCATTCTCTCCAACTGCTTTTTGATACCTCTGACAAAGCGTATCCTGTCTTCATAGCTTAAGTCCTCTTCGGACAGCATGGAACAGGTAAGTCTCATGGAAGTAAGAGGTGTGCGCAGCTGATGAAATATATCCGCTATGGCATCTGTCAGCAGCATCTTCTCATTTGTCAGCTGGGATGCCTGCTCCTTCATCTTCATGGTCATCTTACGGATACTGCTGTTAAGGATGGCAAGTTCTCCCTCCTCGCATTCGGTGATCAGGTATTTACCTTCGCCGTGCAGGATATGGTCAAGCTCATCGCTTAAAAACTCCATATCCTTATATCTTCTTTTTGCACCCAGGACAAGTAATCCCATTATCCCCGCACCTGCCGCCAAAGTTACCAGTGCCGCGAAAGGAGCAAAGAATAACTGTACTGCCGCTGCCATACAGATCAAAGCTGCAATAAAAACAAATTCCAGGAAAAATCTTTTATTTCTAAATACGTTCATATCAAACCCGTTCCATATACTTTTGATCCTAATCCATCCTGTAGCCCAGGCCTCTCATGGTCTTGATGATGACCGGATTCTGGGGATCATCCTCTATCTTCTCTCTAAGCCTTTTTATATATACCGTCAGCGTATTGTCATTTACAAAATCCCCGCCTATATCCCATATATCCTCTAAAAGCTTATTTCTCGAGATAAGTATCCCTCTGTTATTGATAAAAACATTGAGCAGTCTGTACTCTAAAGCGGTAAGCTCCACCGCTTCCCCGTTCTTGGTAACCACTCCCTTATCCGTATCCACTATCACTCCGCAGCCTAAGGCCAGGTTTTTTAATGTCCCCTCATACTGCCGGAGCACCCTTTTTATACGGGACAAAAGTTCCCTCGGCCTGAAAGGCTTTGCTATATAGTCGTCCGCTCCCATATCCAGTCCCCGGACCACGCTCAGTTCATCTCCGGACGCCGTTAAAAAGATAACAGGGATATTTCTTTTTTTCGCGGCATTACATACCCCGAAGCCGTCTCCGTCATTTAAAGAAAGATCGACCAAAAGCAGCTGAGGTGTCTTGCACTCCAATATCTCTTCTGCCTGTTTTTGTCCGTTAGCCGTATATGTTTTAAAATTTTCGCTCTGCAGGAATTTCTGCAATGCCTCTATTATGGCAATATCATCTTCAACCAGTAATATTTCTATCATATGATAATCCTTTAATCCTGTTCCGCTCTCAGCCTGTCTCTACGCTCATTATCCAGTTTTATCCACTCATTTAGGGTAAGCGGTACGTAATCCGAATACTTGCAAAAACAATTGATCATCTGGCACGGGATCGGCTTTAACGCCTGTTCTCCCTTTGAGTATGCAAGTGTCTCCCTGGTTATATCCAAAAACCGGTTGACCAGCCTTTCATCATGTGTGTCATGCACATGCCCGTACAGCATATATGTCTTGGGATTCCCGTCTTTATCCAGCCTGTACTGACCATTATAACAGAAAACCGGATAATGTGAAAGGATTACCTTTCTTTTATCATCCTTTACCTCCTCGTACGGTCTTATCCATCTGAAGAGCTTTGTATCAAATTTCTTATCCTCTAAAAATCTGTCATGATTGCCTGTTATCAGGAATTTGGCTCCGTTAAGCCTTTTCAGGATCTCATTGGTCTCCTCTCCCTTCCCTATGGAAAAGTCGCCCAATATCATTACCTCATCGTTTTTCCTGACTCTGCCGTTCCACTTGGCTATCATATATTCATTCATCTGTTCCGCATTTTCAAACCCGCGCATATCCATTTCGTAATTCATATTCGCATGGAAAAAATGCAGATCCGCTATGTAAAATCTCATTTAACCCTCTTCTTTTATATATCTGTATCAGATCGTATTAGTTCTCTTTATTGTTTTCCCGACAAGGAAAAGTATATCAAATTCCCCCCTTTAAGTCAAACAGGACTGCTCCGCATTAACGGAGCAGTCCTGTAAATGTCATTATTTAGCTCTTGCAACGATAGCATCCTTTGTAGCTATCATACCGCCTTCAGCCTTTAATGCCTTAAGCGAATCTACTATAACCTGTGCGTTCTCAACGTATATCATCCTGTCAGACTTGATGGCGTTGGACTTTTTGCCTTCGTCATGGATATCAACGGTTCCTCCGGTTATCTGTACAGTACCGGTAGCCTGGATACCTTCCGAGTTGGTCTCTATCTTGATATTGCCGCCTTCGATCACTATATGTCCGAATGCCACATCGTCATCCTTGGTCGTCCTGATGCTGTCTTCTTCAGACTTGATCGTGATGTTTCCGTCCTTGATGGCGATATATTTCTTAGCTCTTACGGCTCTCTGTACAGTCTGGATATCGTATGTACCGGATATGATCTTAAGGGAGTCGGTGCTGTGTATTCCTTCACATACGTTAGATGAAATCTTAAGCGATCCCTTACCGTTTATAACAAGGTCATCCTTTGCAAATATACATGCATCGGGATTCTGCTTTTCGGGATCATCATATACAAATTCGGATGTCGCCGTGATCTCGTTCTCGCTGCCCTCATCCAATGTGATGACCAGCTTATCGCACTGCTTCTCATATATAACGGCTGAATCGGGACATGTGAGTTTTGCTCCTTTAAGCACAAGCCTTACATCCTTTTCTTTATCCGCTTCTACCACGATCTGTGCGTTTGAACATTCACCGGATATAACATAAGTACCCTTATTTTCAATGGTGGCCTTCTGTCTTCCGTTGATATTGCTTGTAGCTACTTCTTTTTTGCCGGATACCTTTATGCCGTCATTTGAAAACTCAAGATATGTAACATCTGTGGGATCGTATGTAGCTGTAAGGTCCTTGGTCTTGTATTCGATCTCTATCTTTTTGTACTCTCCGTATATACGGGAACCCTCTTCGGGATCAAGTATCTCGGGAGTATCATCATCCGCTCCTGTAGGTGTGGCTGCATCTGTCGGTGCGGGAGTGTCGGTAGTCTGTACGTCACTGCCTGTTACAGAAGGGGCATCCGTAACTTCAGCTGTAGGCTGACCTGCCTCATTTGTCACTGCAGGAGTATTATCCTTACTTCCTTCGTTTTCGGTATTGCCGCATGCTGTAAGGAGCGTTAAGCTCATGAGCACTGCTGCTGTCTTAATAATAAAATTCTTTTTCATTGTTTACACCTCATCAAATTATAATTCATCTCTGGGGGTGAGAGGTCTGCCGCAGGTAACGGTAAGGTTGCCGTTTCTGCATCTGATCTCATCGATAAAGCTCTTTTCGCTGACACCCTTCTTTAAGATGATATCATAGGTTATCTCATACAGACTTCCCATATTGGTGGTCTTGCATTTTATAAGTTCAAACTTTGATGTGTACTTTTCAAAGATATCATCAAATACGCCCTCGTAATCGATATCCTCGGGGATGATGATCTTTAAGTTTCTGTCCATGCCCTTCATGACACCGAAATCAAAGGAATTGAGAAGTATCATGACTGCTCCTGCAAAAACGAGTACAAATGCAGCGATACCTATATAACCGAGTGACATTGCAAGTCCTATGGTAAGTGCATAGAATATAGTCATGATCTCTCTGGCATTGCCCTGTGCCGACCTGAAACGTACAAGACTGAATGCACCCATGACCGCGATACCGGCACCGATCGAGCCGTTTACCAGCATGAGCATGGTCTGTACAACATAAGGAAGTACGACTAAAGTTATGACCATATTCTTGGAATAGGTATTTTTATACATGAATACCAAAGCGACTATCAGTCCGAATACCAGTGATACCGCAGAGCATATCAGATACTCCGAACCTGCGATCGACCCTGTTGTTTTGATGATACTGCCAAACATTTCTTTCCTCCTGAAATTACATCCTGTATTTATTTTTCTTCACCGTCATCCAAAAGCCCGGAATGGTGAAGCATGGAACGATAGAGCTCCGGAGTCCTGGAATAATATGTCCCGTACTTTGAAAAGGAAGCCGGATATATCTTAAGTTCCGATAATATCCTGCTCATCCACATAGGCATGATGCCGGGGATCTTTATTTCCAAAAGAGAGCTTCCTTCCGGAAGCAGCTTATCCCCGTATACTCCCTTGGTTAAATCAAGGTCCGTATACCTGCAGGTGATATCCCTGTCTATCGTCATCCTGAAGTCCGGATTTTCCGCTCCGTAAAAAGCACGTCTCACATATGTGAGCACTACCTTGGGCTTCAACCCTCCGTGTACGGTCTTAAACCAGTCTATCTCCCTTAATATCTGGGAATCCTTTTTCGGGCGTTTACCCTCATAAAGGTATGCCTCAGCATCCTTGAGCTTCAAAGGTATCCTTCTTTTATATACCACGCCCTTATACTTTTTCTTTATCTCAACGAACGCCTGATGATCACCGTTTTCGGGAACCCCATACGTCCTTAATCTGAGTTTTTCCTTATAGAGAGGCTTTTCCAGCGACTCTCTGATAAGCTCGAAGTTATCATCATCGAAATATATATTGCAGATGGTATGCTCTCCATATTGATCGAGTATCATCTTTCCTTCGATGGCTTTTAAGAACCGGGCTTCCTGATCGTGATCGAGTAGGTATTTTTTTTCGTAGCGTTCAAACGTCTGCAACACTGCCATACCGATCCTCCGTAAAACACAACGCTATTAGGATAGCCTATTTTAACATTTATTGCAACTAAATATATTGCGAAATTATGTGCATTTGTTGTTTATTCTGTGAAAAAAGGGTGAAAATCAGACCTTTTCCAGATCCTTAGGTGAAAAACTCTTGGGGAAAAGCTCTCTTAAGGTATATACCTCATACTCTTCCACACTCTTAGCCAGTATCACAAGGAAACTGTCAGCCTCGCAGAACTCCGCCATAACTTGCCTGCATACGCCGCAGGGAGCACAGAAATCCCTGATCCCCTCTTCAGGTCCGCCGGCTATAGCTATAGCTGTAAAATCCTGTACACCTTCACTCACAGCCTTAAAGAAAGCTGTGCGTTCAGCACAGTTGGAAGGCCCGTATGCTGCATTTTCTATATTGCAGCCGCCGTATAAGTTCCCGTTTGCAGCCAACAGTCCCGCACCTACTCTGAACTTTGAATACGGTGCATAAGAGTAGTTTCTCATGTCTATGGCTTTTTCTATAAGCTCCGGTATCCTGCCCGCGATATTTCCTATAAGTTGTCCCTTCTCCATTTCCGTATCCCCCATAATATTGTTATCCTGAATATCACCCTTGCTGCTTCATGATCTTTACCAGCCTGCTGGTACCGAGCCTTGATGCCCCGAGCTCTATAAACTTCTCCGCATCCTCAAATGATGATATACCGCCTGCTGCCTTGATCTTAACCCCTGCTCCCACATTCTTTGCAAAAAGCTCCACATCGGCAAATGTAGCCCCGCCGCCGGCAAAGCCTGTGGATGTCTTTATAAAGTCAGCTCCCGATGCGGTTATCGTCTTACACATCTCCACTTTTTCCTCATCGGTAAGCAGGCACGTCTCGATGATGACCTTTAATATCTTATCCCCGCATGCTGCCTTTATCGCTTTTATCTCTTCTTCAACCTTATCGTAAAGACCGTCCTTAACCCAGCCGATATTGATGACCATGTCTATCTCATCGGCACCATTTTTTATGGCGTCCTCAGTCTCATATACCTTTACGGCAGTGGTCGAATATCCGTTAGGGAAACCGATCACCGTACATACCGGAAGGTTTTTATCCGGATATTCAGAGGTGATATACTCCTTTGCCTGCTTAACATATGATGCGGGTATGCATACACTGGCCGTACCGTATTTCACTCCGTCATCACATATACCTTTTATCTCACCCCAGGCAGCTCCCTGTGCAAGTAATGTATGATCAACCTTTGAAAGTATTATGCTTCTGTCCATTATGTAAACTCCTTTATGCTTCATTCTCATCATTTGCTGTTTTCAGTTTCTTTCCAAGAATCTTAAATATCCACTCCACAAGTATGGTGGCAAGCAGATAAAGTATTATCGAAAAAGCTATCGAGAAGAAAGGATACATGGTCCTGTGACCGATACCGTACATTACCTCCGTAAGGTCATTGACCGAAATATATCCTGCGACACAAGTCCACTGCAACATAATGACTGCAAGCCTCTTGATATGGAATATCGAATCCTCAAGCGCCTGAGGTATCACTACGCTGAAATATACGCTCTTAAGCTTACCCTTTACTTTTCCGCTCATTCTCTCCTGTGTCTTCTTAACACTTTCGGAAAGAAGCTCTGCCAAATGTCCCGCACCGAACAGACCGATCGAGAGTGATGTATTTAAGATACCGCTGCCTGTACTGCTGCCGAATATACAGTAATGGAGCAGCCACAGAGAAAGCAGTACCGGTACACTCCTGAACAGGAAACAAAAAGCTCTTGCGATACGTGATACCGCCTTCTTTTCATAGCTCATAAGGTAGCTTATGCCTATACCGAATATACCGGCTATGATCCACGCAAGCACTGCTATAGCCGCCGTGACAACGGCAGCTTTTGCTATCAGGTAGTATGCACCGCCCGATATAAGGTTATCAGATATGGCATTAAAAATATTATTTATAAAACTCATTTTTTCTCTCCCGTTTATTTTCCGTATGTAAGGAACTCATAATTCTTCATCGGGTAATAGCCCACGGTCGTTATGAATTTCTTTTTGCTCTCAGTAGTTATCTCTCCGGTACCGTATGCAAAGATAAGGTCCACTCTGCCCTTCATAAGCGATGTAAAGGCTGTTTCGTTATCAAGCACGACAAACTTTACCTTTTTGCTGAGTCTCGCTCCGATCTCATCCATGAGAGCCACGCAGAATCCGTAAGGCTTTCCGTCCTCATCCACGCATTCTATCGGAGGTACCGCTCCGGTGATACCCACATAGATGGTCTCCTTTCCCGATAAGGACCGGATATCGTCAGGATACAGTCTCTGATCCTTATTTTCCATCTTATCATAACGGGGTATCGATATGTACAAGGTAGTAAGGAAATCAAGCGTTCCGTCGTCCTTCATATCACCGAGCACACGGTCGATCTCTTCTTTCAGCTTCTTCCCGGCATCGGTATCCTTTAATGCCATACCGAATTCAAAACGATTCTCTTTTGTATTCTGTATATCCGACATTTCGCTTACCGGAAGCTTCTTTAATCCCGGATCTTTAGCCATCAGATAATCGGCCGTCACGTCACAGGTCCATATCGCATCCACTTCTCCGCTCTTTAATGCAAAAAGCAATTCATCCGTGTTTTTATATGCATTGTACCCCAAAAGAGTTTTTCCCAAAGTGCTTCCGAAGAATACCATAGCGCTGTTCTCCGGCATCGCACTCTCGATACCGCCAAGGGTTTTGACATCCGATTTATCCTTTATGCCGCCTTTTGCGGTGTCCGCCTTAAAAGCACCGGCTCCGGCAAGCAGCAGCAATACGATAAATACCGCCAGTACCGTCAATAATTTATTCTTTATCGCCATTTTATATCCTCTTACTATTCTATCTTGACTCCGATGATCTTTTCGCTTCTGGTAGCAAGTACAAGCCTGTTGCCATAGAGTGCGGGAGTAGCTTCTATACCCGACCCGAAATTAAGCTTGTCAAGAGTATCTCCGGTTTTCGCATCCATCAACAGCAGGTCGCCGTTCTGACAGCCCTGGATCAGATAATTCTTTCCGTTTTCGGATGTAAAGAATACCGTAGAGCTCCAGGAATACATATCCAGGCTCTTACGCCACTTTTCCTCTCCCGTATACTTATCAAGGGCCACAATATAGCCTTCCTCAAGTCCGGGTGTTTTCGATACCGAATAGAATATCCAGTCCGAAACAAGTCCGCTTCCCAAAGCACCGGTGGAAAGTACGCCGCCTGCATAACCCTTTACCGTATGCACTTCGTAGGGCTTTTTCCATATGATCTCGCCCGTTACGGCATTGAGCTTATAGATGGCCGCGGTACCCATATTGTGGGCATTATAGCCGTATTTAAGCGTCGTAGCTATATAGAGATAATGGTTGCCACCGTCGGTCTCAAATATGGGAGATGCGTTTATATCCTCACCCACATCATTGATCCACACCATCTTCATGGTATTAAGATCGAGACAGTATACCGAACCTCCGTTATCACCGATAAACAGATATCCGTTCCATACCGCACCGCTGCACTCGCTGCCCCAGAGTACTCCGCCTTCCTTGTATTTGTCCGGGATATCAAATGAAAACTTTACCATATCCGAAGGGAAAATATTTATGATCCCGGCTTCTTCGTCATATACGGTATTGAGCTTCATGGTATATATGACACCGTTCTCACCCGGATATATAAGAGTATCCGTAACTGGATCTATGATGGGTGAGCTGTCGTATGCATGCCATACTCTCGGTGCAAAGCTGTCATTAAATCCGCCCTCATACAAAAGCGACCCGTCTATCAGGCTGTATATGTAAAATCTCTGTGATACATTCTCTCCGAAAGGACCTGTCTGCGCATCACCCGAGCCGCAGAAAAGGAGCGGTGTTTTCCCGTCAGGATAAAGAGAAGCCGTACCCTTAAAGGTCATACCCACATTTATCACGGGACGTGTCTCTTCACCCGTCTCCATATCAAGGAAACGGATATTGCCGTCCATACCGGGGTAGATGACTTCCACAAGACCTTCCTTATCTTTGAAGGTGTCATACATGTTCATGACCGCACGTGTGCTCTTGCTCCATCTGATGACCAGAGGCTGTCCTGTCCAGCCGTTGCCCGACCAGTAATCGACACCGTTGCTTTTAAGGATCTTACCTGTATTGTATGTCCAGGTTTTTTCGGAAAATTTTTCTTTTGTAAGCTCCGGTGCTCCGGCAAAAGATTTTGTCCTCGTATAATTTCCCCTGAAGGTTACAAGTCCCTGTATGTCCGAAATACTTTTTAAAAGCTCATCCGTAAATTCTATTTTGTCGGCTCTTGTGTAGCTCGCAACTTCCGTTCCGTTTACTTCTATATGCTGCACCACACCTCTTTTATCGGGGTCGGTATTCTCCGTAGCCTCTGCACGGTTAAGGTCGGCCCCCGCCGTATTGGACTTAAAACTCTCCACATCCCGGCTTCCTGCCGCGTCATGCAGATAGTTATAAAAATACTTGGGGTTTCCGACTTTTACCAAAAGCTTAAACCCGATAAATAAAACTGCCAGTATCACAATAACCACGGCGGCTATTATGATGTTTTTCTTTTTAAACATATATGTTCCTCACTAACAATTGTTCACACCTCATCCTTTAGAACAGCCTCATCAGCTCTGTAATATGACTTACCCCGGCAAGCTGCAGTCCGCTGCGGCTTACCGATTTAAGGTTGACTTTCGGAAGGATGATCTTTTCATATCCGAGCTGCGCAGCCTCAGCCGCACGCTGTTCGGCCTGGGATACGCCTCGTATCTCACCTGTCAGTCCCACTTCACCGAACACTATCGTTTTCTCTCCCAATGCTTTATTTGAATAGCTTGAAAGAAGTGCCATGACTATGGCAAGATCAAGCGCCGGTTCGTTTACCTTCATGCCGCCCGCTACATTTACATAGGCATCGCAGAAGGAAAGTTTAAGTCCGAGCTTTTTCTCCAAGACTGCCATAAGAAGGTTTACCCTGTTGTAATCTATACCCACCGCGGTCCTTCTGGGAATATTGAGTGCGGTCTGGCAGCAGAGGGCCTGTATCTCGAGCATGATAGGCCTGGTGCCTTCCATAGTGGCTGTGATGACCGAGCCGGGTTCCCCGATGGGAGTTCCCTGCAGCATATATTCAGAAGGATTCCGTACTTCTTTAAGCCCGTCTCCTCTCATCTCAAACACGCCCACCTCATTGGTGGAACCGAATCTGTTCTTTACGGCACGCAGCACACGGTAGTCCGTGGAATTGTCACCCTCAAAATAGAGCACAGTATCCACCATATGCTCCAGCACTCTGGGGCCTGCCACCACGCCTTCCTTGGTGACATGTCCTACGATAAAGATCGTGATACCGTAGCCCTTTGCAAGACGCAGGAGCGATCCTGTGGTCTCCCTTACCTGGCTCACACTTCCGGGAGCTGCCGCTATATCCTCCCTGAACATGGTCTGTATCGAATCTATTACTACCACTCTGGGTTTCTTTTCTATTACAAGTTCTTCTATATTATCCAGGTTGTTTTCCGAGAGTAACTCTATATCGCCTTTAAAGTCTCCCAGCCTGTCTGCTCTCATCTTTATCTGTCCGACCGATTCCTCGCCCGAGATATACAGAACATCCACATCCATGCCTGCCAGTATCCTGCATATCTGAAGCAGGAGCGTGGATTTTCCGATACCGGGGTCACCGCCCACAAGCACGAGCGACGAATCCACTATACCTCCGCCGAGCACTCTGTCAAACTCCTCAACACCGGTCACTATCCTTATGTCATTCTGCACCTTTACGGCTGAAAGTTTTTCGGGCATCGCCCTTTTAACAGGGGATGAAGCCGCTGCCTTATTCACGCTCTTCTTACCCGCATTAGGCTCCTCTACCATCGAATCCCATGCCTTGCACGCAGGACACTGTCCTACCCATTTAGGGCTCTCATATCCGCATTCCTTACAGAAAAATACACTTTTTGCTTTAGCCATACGGCTCTCCTTTTCGCACAAAGAGCCATGCAGCCATTTTCATGGCCGCACGGCGTCTTATTTGACTGTCATCACTGCTAAAACAGCATTCGACATATATTATTTTTCGCAGATCTTAACGTCCTTCTTCTCGTTTTCGTCAGCTTCAACACTGAATGTAAGCTTACCGCCGAGATTGGTCTTCATGACTCCCAGGCTCTCTCCGCTTACCGATACTTCATAATCCTTTTCAGCCTCAAGCTCAACGGTTATCTGAACATCGCCCTTACCTGTTACGGCGAAGTCTATCTCTTTTCCGGATACCTTGAGATTGAAAACGGATGTGCCGGGTACCGACTCGTATACAAACGCTCCGTTCTTCTCAAGTCTGGTTATCTCATAAAAAGACTTAACCTTGTAAAGGTCGCCGCTGTGCTCGAAATCCGACTTCTTCTGTTTTTCTTTCTGTGAAAAATCTCCGAAGCTTAAGGTGCCGTCCTTCTCATTCTGGATCAATGACTTAACGACTAACATAGAATCCTCCTCGTATTTATACTTATTCTGCCATTCCGGGTTAAAGATCCTTCGTCGCTGATGCTCCTCAGGATGACATTGTATAAAGCCGGCTCAGGATAATTTAACTCAGGATGACAATAAATTAATTTATACTTACACTTTTAATATAACAGAAAGCAGGAAAAAATACCACTAAAAAAACATTAAATTTTTAATTTTTTCTTCCCGATCTCTTTTTGAAAGTAGTGGTCTTTTTCTCCGTATCATAGTCCACCGTCACGGTATCTCCGGACTTGATATTTCCCATAAGGATCTCCTCACTCATCCTGTCCTCTACCTCGTTCTGGATGGCACGTCTTAACGGTCTTGCACCGTACTTTTCATCAAAGCCTTTTTCGGCGATATGTACCACGAACTCCTCAGTGCATTTAAGCTTGATGTTAAGCTCTTCAAGTGCACGGTCGGATATCTTCTTAAACATGATGGATACGATCTCTTTGATGTTCTCACGGCTAAGTGAATGGAATACTATGATCTCATCGATACGGTTAAGGAACTCGGGCTTAAATATACGCCTTATCTCATCCATTACACCGTCCTTCATACGGTTGTAATCTGCCTTCGCATCATTCTCGCTGGAAAATCCCAGAGTCTTAGGTGCTATGATATTCTGGGCTCCCGCATTTGATGTCATGATGATGATCGTATTTTTAAAGCTTACCTTACGCCCCTGTGCATCCGTGATATGTCCGTCGTCAAGTACCTGGAGAAGGATATTGAATACGTCGGGATGAGCCTTTTCTATCTCGTCAAAAAGCACTACCGAATAAGGATTTCTCCTGATCTTTTCCGAAAGCTGACCGCCCTCGTCATATCCGACATATCCGGGAGGCGAGCCTACCATCTTCGATACGCTGTGCTTTTCCATATATTCGGACATGTCGACTCTGATCATGGAGTTCTCGGTACCGAACACTGCCTCGGCAAGAGCCTTTGAAAGCTCTGTTTTTCCGACACCTGTAGGTCCTAAGAACAGGAACGATCCGATAGGTCTGTTGGGATCCTTAAGTCCTACCCTGCCACGTCTTATGGCTTTAGCTACAGCCGATACAGCCTCTTCCTGACCCACTACCCTCTTATGAAGGATCTCCTCAAGCTTTCTTAAACGTTCGCTCTCTTCCTCCTTAAGCTTTTTCACGGGTATCTTGGTCCAGCTGGATATAACTGCCGCTATATCCTCGCCTGTCACGAAGAGCTCTTTTTCTTCCCTGTGTTCCTTTATCTCTTCATCTATTTTTTCTATCTGTTTTTTAAGCCTTGTCTGCTTTTTCTTTATAGCTCCGGCCTTTTCGTATTCCTCGTTCTTGATGGCCTCTTCCTTTTCGTTCTCCAAGGCTTTAAGCTTTTCCTCTGCTTCCTTGCGCTTGGGTGAATCGGAATATACCTCAAGCCTTATACGTGAAGATGCCTCATCCATAAGGTCTATGGCCTTATCCGGAAGGAAACGGTCGTTGATATATCTTGTAGAAAGCTTTACCGCTGCCTCTAAGGCTTCATCGGTGATGGTAACCTTATGATGCTCCTCGTATGCGGGGCGGAGTCCTTTAAGTATCTGCAGTGTCTCTTCCTGTGTGGGTTCTGCCACATCTATGGGCTGGAAACGGCGCTCTAAGGCAGCATCCTTTTCTATATGCTTTCTGTATTCCTCCCTGGTGGTGGCACCGACTAACTGCAGCTCTCCTCTTGCAAGCGAAGGCTTTAAGATATTTGATGCATCAAGTGCTCCCTCGGCACCGCCCGCACCTATAATGGTATGGAGCTCATCAAGGAAAAGTATGACATCGCCCGAATTGATAACCTCGGAGATCACAGCCTTTATCCTTTCCTCAAACTCGCCTCTGTACTTGGAGCCTGCTACCATTCCGGAAAGATCTAATGTTACCACTCTCTTGTTCTTAACGGTATCGGGTACATCGCCTTCCGTTATCTTCTTTGCAAGTCCTTCCACTATGGCAGTCTTTCCGACACCGGGCTCACCTACTAAGCAGGGGTTATTTTTGGTACGTCTCGAAAGGATCTGGATAACACGTCGTATCTCTTCTTCCCTGCCCACTACCGGGTCAAGCTTGCCTTCTGCCGCCTGTTTTGTGAGGTCCCTGCTGTACTTGTCAAGTGTAGGGGTGGCGCCTCTCTCCGCAGAACGTCCTTTGGGACCGTCCATACGCATATCCTGTGGATTAACACCCATGGTATTCAGGCAGTCCATATATATCTTTCTGATATCTATGCCTATGGTATTGAGAAGTCTTATGGCGATACAGTCCTTCTCCGTTATGAGTGAAAGAAGGATGTGTTCGGTACCTACCTGCTTGCTCTTAAATCTGTTGGCCAGATCGTAGCTCTTGGCGATGATGTTTCTGGCTCTGGGTGTAATATTGTTGACCTCAGCAAATCCCACCTTGCCGTCGGGTGCGATAAGCTGGTCAATAAGCTCCATAAGCTTATCCTTATCAAGTCCGTTGGTGACAAGTATCTTCGATGCCACGCCTTCAGCATCAAGAAGACCTATCAGGATATGTTCGGTACCCATATAGTTGTGTCCGAGCTGTTCCGATATGTCCTCGGCTATCTTCATTACCTGTCTTGCCTGTTCAGTAAATCTCTCGTACAATTTAAGCCTCCGATTCGTCTTCCGGTTCTATCAGTTCCGGAAGATTTTCATTCAAATATTTTGCCCTGTATTCATCTCGCTGGACACTGCCCATACTCTTTTTGTATATGGTCTGCAGATTGCCCGGCTGCATCTCTATCATGAGTTTGTGAAGCGCGCTGCCGCCGCCTTTTATCTTTATGACACCGCAGTCCGATCCGAGCTTGAGCTGTGCGAGCAGCACCATTGCATCCTTCTGGGGAAGGTTTTTGGCATACTTAAGCACTCCGTAGGACCTGTATATACGGTCCGTGATCTCGGTACCGACATTTTTAAACAGTCCTTTTCTGAGTTTTTTCTCTATATCGACTATCTGCGCCGTTACCTGCTCTAAGTTTTCCAGTATCTCGTTCTCGGTAAAGCCTAAGGTCTTTCTGTTTATAAGCTGGAATATGAATCCCGCGCTTTTCGAGCCTTCGCCGAATATGCCCTTTAAGGACACGTCAAATCTTGATATCTCCTCCTGCAGGGCATCCACCTTTCCGCCCATGGTGATACCGGGGAGTGACAGCATATATGAAGCATGCATGCCGGTTCCCGCATCCTGAAGCTTTGATGTGAGATATCCGTACTTTTCGCTGAAGCAGTAAGGCATGACCGAATCGATGTAATCATCTATACGGTTAGCCGTCTTATAGGCTTCCCTTAAGTTGTATCCCGCCTTGATCGCCTGGATATGTATATGGTCATCCTCGTTTACCATGATGCTGATACTCTCGTCCTCGGAGATTATGAGTCCCGAAGGATCCTTTCTCCTTTTAAGGGAAGGAGTGATGGTATGGCTTTCGATCAGGCAGTCTTTTTCGGTATTGCTGAGCTTATCCACCCTGCAGGAATAATATTCCCTGCCTTCACGGGCTGCAAGCTCTGTGGTAATGCCCCTGACCCTTGATACCACTTCAGCCGCATCCTCTTCGCTCATCTTGGCCGGGAAATCAAAATCGGCCAGGTTTCTTGCAAGTGTTACGCTTCCCGAAAGCACTACCTCATGGTATGCCGCGGAATCATAATACCATTTATTTTTTCTTTTTTTCATTTTTCACCTCTAACGCCTTTATCTCATCCCTAAGCTTGGCCGCAAGTTCATAATCCTCAACCTTTAAGGCTTCTTTCAGCTTTTCCTTAAGTTCTGCGGCATTTTGAGTCCCTGCTTTAGTCTTACGGCCCTTTTTCTTTTCTTTTTCTCCCGTAACAGCCTCTGCTGCAGCCTCTTTATCCGAAGGGTCGTCATCCGCATCAAGTGTGATCATCTTATTGATGTCACCGATACTTCCCTTCTTCCCGGCGGCAGAGGGTACAACATCCTTTATCTCTATAAGTTTGGCGAATGCAGGCTCCTTACCGGTATGTGTCATTCCGCCCTGCATAGCTTTAAAGTTTTTCGCTATCATGTCGCTGAACACATTGTAGCATACGGGACATCCCGCTCTCTCGGTCTTTAAGAACTCCGACTCGGTGGTACCGCACTCGGGACATACAGTCTCCTTGTGGTCGATATTCTTCATGCTTTTTCCTTTTGCATAGCTTGAAAGTATGCCTGAAAGAATGCTGCCCACGGATGACAGTCCCTGGCCGCCCAAAAGCTCGTTTAAGGGAACAGCGGTATATTCGGATGCGCACTGCTCGCACAGATGCTGTTCCTTTTTCTGTCCGTTTACTATTTCCGTATAGAAAATCTTTGCCTGTCTGGTCTGGCAAACATCACATAACATAGTATCATCTCCTTAAAGATACAGATTTATATCCTGATTAAATATCATTTTCGTCGTTTTTGTTCTTTACCGATAAGCTTATCACGATTATGAGCAATGCAAGCGTAAGCCCGCTTAATACCGCTATTATTATGGTAAGGGTATTGAGGCTCTTTTCATAGCTTTCGGCAAGCTCTAATGCTTCTATCGATTCGGTGAGCACCATTCCCGTCTGCTTTACGTTTTTATCCTTATAACGCTGCAGGGTCTTTTCCGCACGGTCGTATGAATACAGCACCGGTGTCCCTTTATTGTCCTTTATCACTATCAACAGGAAAGAGTCCTTCCCCTCATCTTTTGATGCATATACCGGTATAGACAATCCGTCCAGCTTAAGATAAGTTTTTTCATAGCCTTCAGGTATTATAATACTTTCATCGGGTTCTGTCACTACAAATTCATTGTCGCAGAACAGGTGTATTTCCTCACCCTTAAGTACCGCACTGATGCCGTTGGTTTTGTCGGGTTCTGAGGTAACGGGAGAAGGAGTTGCCGGTATGTCTGTAGCTTCCGGATCGTTTCCGGGGTCTTCCTGTTTCTCACCGCATTCGCACAGTATCACATATACCTTTACGCTTCCGTCGGGAGCCGTGACCTTTATCTCTATCCTGTTTTCTCCGGCCACCAGACTGTCGTTCCCTTTTACATCCACCGTTGCTTCGGTATCGGCCGCAGCAGCACTCACAACAAGCTTTCCCGTACCTGCGGGTACTGTCACACAGTACTCGGTCACATCCGCACTGAATGCAGGAGTAAGCGTTCCGGGACTGACTTTAAGTACTGCCAGATTATCGTCGGAAGAATCCTTCGGCGATGCGGCTACCGATATCTTCAGTACATTGCTCGATACAGACATCAGGTAGCCTTCCTCATACTCATAAAGCTCCGGATCGTCCCTTAAGGATATCTCGGCATTTCCGAGTCCTTCCGCCTTAAACTTTAACGAATACTTTCTGCTGTTCCTCGTCTCGGAATCCACCTGGTCGTTTATCTTCAGTATCCCTTCTCCTCCGCTTACGATACCGGGGCCTGATACATATGTCAGTACATCCTCGGGATACAGGAGATATCCTTCAAAATCTCCGGGTAATACATCCGCCTCTATCTCTATCGAGACAGTGACCGTATCCCCCTTGTGGTAGACCTCGGAATCTGAAGAAATGGTTATATCCGCACTTGAAGCATGTGCTTCAACACGCGAAAATGTCAGTAAAAACAGCAGCAATGGGCAAACTGTCAGCACTAGCATCCTTGCCGGTCCTTTCATCTGCCCACCGCCTTTCTAATGTGTATTCTTATATTTTTCAATAACTAATTTATTGCTATACCGTCTATCAACTCGGGAGTAGCCGTAGGCCTGTCATCCGGTGTAGGTGTAGGCGTATCCTCCGGCGTAGGAGTAGGTGTCTCCTCCGGTGTGGGAGTAGGCGTATCCTCGGGTGTAGGGGTAGGCGTCTCTTCCGGCGTGGGAGTAGGCGTATCCTCGGGTGTAGGAGTAGGTGTCTCCTCAGGTGTAGGAGTAGGTGTTTCCTCAGGTGTAGGGGTAGGCGTAGGTGTTGCGGCCTGCTCCTCACGTACTATGTTGATCACATACTCTCTCACATCGCCGTTTTCAGCCCTTACAGGGATCACCATCCTGTTGGTTCCGACCGAAGGATAATAATATCCGTCGCCCTCAACCTTTGCAAGTGAGCTTACCGTAGTAGCCGATATCTTGATATAATCGGTCTCATTACCGACTATCAGGTTGTACTCCTGATCCTTTTTAGCCGAGAATGTAGGTGTAAGGCTTAGAGCATTACCGTTCTTGTCATACAGCTTCAAGGATTTGAGCCAGTTATTCGGATTATATGCTTTTTGAGGTACCGGACAGGGAGTCTCCGGCATATTGAGGTATACCGGGATGGAGAATACGATCGGTATATCTCCGGGATTCTCATAAGCCGAGAAAAATCTCTTTCCTTCCGAATAAGGAGCCTCCACATTGGCCATATACTGATGATTGTATGTGGATGTTGCAGTCATATTAAATTTCTGAAGATATATGGTATTCTGTCCCCTGTTGATATAATTGTTGCCTATATAGAACGCACCGCCGAATATGGATCTTAAACGGTTGTTCCAGGGGATCAGGCATTTCATGTTGAGGTCATCACTGCTTGAACCGTTCTGTGCGAACTTCAGTCCGTTGGCTATGGCTCCTCCGGGCTCTGTACTGTGGTAAGCCCCGATATTAAAGTAGTTGTACAGGCCTTCATATCCTGCCACCGTACCTGTTACACTGTTACTCATGGCTGTGGCTCCTATCGTAACCTCCTGCTTTACACGTGAGGCAAGATGGAGAGGGCTCACTCCCGAATACTCGGCAGCCATCGCAAAGGTATCGGTAAAGGATATACTCCTTTTATTTCCAAGGTCATCGGTATAGATATACGATGACTCCTTCATAGCCGTATTTTTAAGTATGGTGTCGATACCTTCCTTAGTCTGGTAGGAAGGGTTGTAATTTAAGAGCTCAAACTGGAATATGGTGTTGTACTCAAGGAAATTCCTCGGATCCATATAGTAGCTTATCGCCTCTTTAGAAGCCGTGACCCATGATGAACCGTCAAATACGGTAAACTTGTCACTTGTCCAGCTATAAGCACCGGCTTCTAAGGATTTCCATTCCACGCTCTTGGTGTTGGGGATAAGGTTGACACCAACCTCCGATTCCTTCTTTATAACGGTATCCCAGTCAAGTCCTGTCTGAAAGGCCTTGAACTTCCAGTTGGGATACTGCTCGTGTAAAGCGCGCAGAAACGGCTTATAGCTGTCGGGAAAACCCTCCTTGGCAAGCTCTTCTTCAAAGCTTGCAGAGGAAAGTACCTGAGTATTTGTTGTACTCGGCATATTTACCGAACTGTCGGCATCGACATAGATCGAGTTGACATATCCGGTATACAGTGAACCGTCATATACCACTTCGATAAGACACCACAGGTTTTCACCGTCGGTGGCTGTCTCGATGATACGTACACCCTGTCCCGAGTATACGAATACGGGTTTCTTCGAATTGGTAAATACAGCGGATGATGAATACTTAGGCTCGGTCTTAAGGCTCAGAGCTGCCGCGTCCTTCATTATGCCGTTGGCATTTTCCACTGTTTCATGCTTTATCGGATCTACCGGAGGCATGGTGATCTCGGGAGTAACGGTTACCGTGATCTCAGCCTCTTTTTCTTTTATACGGTAATTCTGAAGTTCTATACTGTCAGCATTGCTTACAAAAGTAACTCTCAATGACAGAAGCCAGCCTGTGACGGTCTCACCGCTGTAATCCGCACTGATCTTTATCCATTTGTCATTTCCGACCTGTTCTTCAGCCAGGACGGTCACTGCAGAATTCTTTGCAATACTTACTTTTTTGCCCTTTGAGGTCTTAACCTTGGCAGATGAGCCGTCGGCTTCGGTACGGAGTATCTGCTTTCCGGTATTGGTCAGAGCCTTAAGTTCATTACAATAGTTAAGCTTTACATAGTCGCTTAATACATAGCCTCTTACATACTCGCCGTCGATAAGGGCAAGTACCCTGTACCAGCGTACCTGACGGCCTTCACCGTCAAAGTCTATGGAATTGGTACGTGTTCCGACCAGGCTTACTACAGCATCCTTAGAAATGATGCCCAGGACATCGCAGTCCAAAGAAGGGCTTTCCCTTAAGTTCAGAAGGTCTGCCGTAACTATACCCTTCATGTCATATTTTGAACTGTATGTGTTGGTGACTGTCTCAAGCTCATTGCCGAACATATCATATACCGTACCGTCATCGGTAACAGCAGAACCTGTCGGCAGGGGCAGAAGCATCTCCGTAGGGAAAGGAGTATCTTTCGGCTCCTCATCGGGATCCGGTGTAGGGGTTACATCGCCCGTAGGAACAGGTGTGATGTCTCCTGTAGGTTCGGGTCCCGGTGTAACTGCGGGAGTAGGTCCGTCCGTAGGAGTCACCTTTTCGGTAGGTGTAGGCACTTCATCCTTTTCCGGTTCAACCTTTCCGGATGTAATCTCTATATATGTTCCGAGTGAATAACCCTCGGTCTTTTTTCCGTTTATCTTGGCGGTGATATGGTACCAGCCGTCCTTTTCTCCGTACAGGGATACTGCCTGGTCCTTTACGAGCACCGCATTTTCACCCTTGACCTGAACTATCTCATAGTCGGTGCCGGGGCCTTTACGGATATTAAGCTGCGACGCGGTTACCTTTCCTTTTCCGGTCCTTGTAGGTGCCGGTGTGGGAGTGGGCGTAGGTGTGGCTGTGGGAGTAGGTGTAATCTCCTTAAACTCTCCTGTTTCGGCTTTTACTGTAGCCCCGTCCACGGATATCCATTTTGCAAGTGAATATCCTTCAAGTTCCTCGCCGTTTACTTTTACTTTTATATGGTACCAGTCATTACGTTCTCCAAGTACCGTAACTTCCTGATCCTTTGTAAGGACTACCTTTTCTCCCCCTGAAAGGATATTGGTATACTCAGTGCCCGGTCCGGAACGCATATACAGCTCCGTTGCGGTAACCGTGCCCTTCACAGTGCTCTTCTTTTTCGCTTCCGTAGCCAGATCCGGTATCATCATGATGATAAGGACCAGTACCAGCACAAGCGCTACTCTTTTGACTGTATTGTTTTTCCTCAAAAAGCTCACGTGAACCTCCAATAGATAATATTCTGCAGATTATTATCGCACAGAAATGTGAAAACCATTTGACAGTGATGGAAAATAAATGTGAAAACCTCTTATACGAGGCCGAGTATATAGGTGACCATGTACGTGATAAAGGTGATGCCGTTTACCGCCATGCCGGCATAAGGTACGGCATAGCCGCCGTCCTGCTCTTTCACGCACTTTATCGATACGATCAGTCCTATAAAGCTGACCACCAGTGCGGCCGTCCCGCATATGGCGAAGGCCTTGGGAGTATCTTCCTTTATCCCCGCCCACACGATCAGCACTATAAATATGATAAACGTTACTATCCCCGCGATAAGAGCCGTTACGGCCTTTGCCGTATATCCGCTCTTTCTGAACTGAACGTTGTTATCCTTTCTTTTTGTCATTGCTCTTTCCTTTCCCGTGCTTTATGCACCTTACGATCCTGTATGCCACGTATCCCAAAAGTGCTCCCGATACATTGAGGATTATGTCATCCACATCGAACACTCCTACCTTTGTGAGCAGCTGGCAGGTCTCCACTATAAGGATCATCAGGAATGCGGCCACAAACGTATCGAGCAGTCCCATGACCACTCCCGTCTGCTTCCTGTCCGCAAACATTCCGAACATGTAGCCGAACGGCATAAACAGTATGACGTTGCCGCATACATTTATGATAAAGGGCATCCAGTCGCCCTCAATAAGTAAGTTCCAGTATCTTTTAATCTCCGTAAACGGGACAATGCTGTATCTGTAATGATCGTATACCGTTGTCCTCCCGAACACATCGGAAAAGAACAGAAAATATATCAGAAAAGCCATGTATACGATGAACAGCACCGTATACAGATGCTTTTTATTACTCTTTTTTATGTTATCCATTAAAACTCCCGGTTAATCTATATAAATACGATTAATAATCTATTATAAAAAAATATTTATCAAATATTTGGTTTACATTTTCATAATATTTTATTATACTATATTTGGTATTTCTAATCAAGCAAAAAACTATTCTTGAGCGTGATTTACGAATTATTTCATTTTATTTTTATAAACCGAAAGGAATACTGCCATATGAAGATAATTGATTTTTTGAAGGATAACAGACCGCACATCAGCTGTGAGCTCTTCCCTCCCAAGAAATGGGAGAACCTGGAGGCTGCAAAGCAGGTGGTAGCCGAAACTGCCGCACTTAAGCCCGACTACATGAGCGTGACCTACGGCGCAACAGGCGGCACAAGCAAGTACACCGTGGATCTCGCGAACGAGATACAGAATGTATGCGGCATCCCCGCACTCGGTCACCTTACCTGTGTTTCTTCAGACAGGGAAACCGTAAGACACATGGTGAACGCTTACAAGGAGCACGGCATAGAGAATATCCTTGCTCTGCGAGGTGACATTCCCGCCGACAGCGGTTTTGAGCCTTCAAAGGATTACAAGCATTCTGAGGACTTGATGGCTGAGATCAAGTCGATGGGCGACTTCTGCATAGCGGGTGCCTGCTATCCCGAGGGTCATCCGGAGTCTAAATCGATAGATGAGGATATCGAGAACACCAAACGCAAGGTTGAGGCGGGCTGTGA
>CACYIR010000005.1 GCA_902774525.1 uncultured Lachnospiraceae bacterium | reverse complement strand
GCTGGGACGCTTCACGCATTCTCTGCCTGATCTGACCTTTGATCTTGGGATCGCCTTCAGTCTGTTTGAACTCGTCCTTTATCTCCTGCTTGGTCATACGCATATCCTTGTTGAACTTGAACTTCTGGTAGATATAATCTGCAAGTCCTATCACGAGATATATGATGGCCACCCTGAATCCGAAATCTATAACTATGCCGCCTATCATCTTTACTGCACCGAACAGGTCCGTATCATAAAGCGAATTCACCAGTCCCGCCGATTCGGTCAGTTCCGAGTAGGCAAGGTAGGCAATCAGACCTATTTTGATCACGGCTTTTAACAGCTCGACCAGTTTATCAAGAGAAATGATACGCTTGAAGCCGTTTATCGGGTTAAGTTTTGAAAACTTGGGCATTAACGGCTTTAATGTAGGCTTCCATTTTACCTGGACAACATTGATCACTATCGCAAATACCACTGCCACCGCAAACATGGGCAGGCAGCTGAATATTATCGACCACATGGCACCGTTTACAAATGCGGATGCGTAATTGGAGGTAAACGGTCCGCCTTTTGAATATGTTTCTATCGAATTGTAGTATTCTCCGAAGGAGGCCGCAAAATTGGAAGCTATGACACCTACAAATACTTTCAGTCCGCCGAAAAGTGCGATGAGTGTAACGGCGGTAGCGAGTTCCTGACTCTTTGCCACCTGACCTTCTTTTCGTGCGTCATCAAGTTTTTTGGGTGTGGCTTCCTCGGTCTTATCTCCTCCTTCGTCAGCGAAGAACTGAAGATTAAACCTTAAAAGTCCGGGATTAAGTTGTACATCTTTTCTTTCGAAAGATCTGAACCCTTGCATTATTCTCAAGCTCCCCCAAAATAGTCTGTCGCCATCCTCATCAGTTCAAACATTTCATCAAATATCATATCCGCAACACCGGGAATAAGTTCGATAACTACCAGCATCACGGCCATTCCGACAAATACCTTAAGCTGCATACCGATAACGAACATGTTCATCTGCGGTGCTACCTTTGCCATAATGGCAAGTATCGCATTCACTATCAGCAGCGCTCCGAATACAGGGAGCACAATTCTGAACGCTATCACAAAAAAGTCGACTATATACGTTATGCCCACCGAATAGATCAAAGGATTGATAGTGACCCCTCCGACGGGTACCAGCTTAAAGCTGTCTATTATCGCATCTATCAGGTAGTGGTGCATGTAGGTTACCATCAGTATGAGCATTATCGCATACTCATAAAATGTACCGGACACGGTTACCTGTGCACTTGTTACGGGATCGAATTCGTTTACCATGGAAAAACCGATCTCCATGTCTATCAGATGTCCCGCAAGTCCTATGATCTGGTAACATACATTGGCCAAAAATCCGAGGATCAGTCCGCACAGCAGGTTTTCAAATATCATACCCGCATATCCTATCACTCCGGCGTACTCAAGCGGTTCATACGGCAGTACCGAGAACACCACCAGCGAAAGCATCAGGGTAAAACCTATCTTTATGCTTCGTGGAGAGTTTTTCTAAGGAAAATGTAATCTCATTCATCTTATAAACGTATTAAAATTCTCAAACAAATACTCCATGTACTCTACTATGCTTGTCAGTATCCAGTTGCCCGCTATCATTATCACAAGGAATATACTGATGAGCTTGGGCACAAAGCTTAAGGTCTGCTCCTGTATGGATGTAACGGTCTGCAGTATACTTATGACAAGACCGACTACTAACGACACAAGCAGCATAGGAGCCGAAACCTTAATGATAAGATAAAGCGTTTCCCTAAGCAGGGTTACTACCATTTCCTCACTCAATTTATGCACTTCCTTTCTCTTTACTGTCCTGTCCCGTCTTCATTCCGAGCGGAGTGAATGCGGAACTAATAGAACGTCTTTACTACCTGTCCTATGATAAGATCCCATCCGTCAGCTACAACAAAGAGCAGGATCTTGAACGGCATTGATATTGTGGTGGGCGGGAGCATCATCATACCCATTGACATCAGGGTCGATGCCACGACCATATCTATGATCAGGAACGGTATATATATCAAAAATCCAATGATAAATGCTATACGGAGTTCATTCAGTATAAATGCGGGTATAAGCACGGAATTGGGAACATCAGCTCTTGTATTAACCTCTTCTATACCGGCTATGTCAAGGAACAGCCGGAGGTCTTTTTCACCGCCGTCCATCTGCTCAAACATGAATTCCCTTATAGGCTCCATACCCTTTTCGATGGCTTCTTCGGTCGATATCTCACCGTTGTTGAGGGGTGTGATGGCCGCATCATATATCTTGGTAAGAGTCGGCGACATGATGAAAAATGTAAGGAAAAGTGCCAGTCCTATGAGTACCTGGTTGGGCGGTGTCGTCTGCGTGCCCACGGCAGTCCTTACGAAATGCAGCACGATCACAATTCTCGTAAATGACGTGAGCATGATAAGAATGGACGGTGCGAGCGATATGATCGTAAGTATCAGGAGTATCTGCAGTGTTGCTGACAGCGAACTCGAATTGTCTCCGTCAAAACGGAAGGTGAGACCTCCCAGATCTCCTTCAAGATAATCATTTGTGGTGTCCGTATCCTCATTTGAACGCGTAATGGCCGGCTCATCCGTAAGTTCAGATGCGCCGACCTTAATTTCTGCACGACAAATAGAGGTTAATACGCACATCATCACCAGGAGAACTCCAAACACCAACGTTTTTAAAAGTTTTCTCCTGCCAACTGTTTCTATCATGCTATCAACCTTTATCTTATTTTTTTATTCGGATCTTTTTTATATTGCTTAATGATACTGAGCATACCGGTTCATTTTATCTATTGCCGGTCTATGTTAACCTCATAGGTATCATTTAATGTCATTTTCGCTATCCTGCACCTGAGCGTCCTCTGACTGTTCAGCGGTATCAGATGCCTCTTCATCACCGGGTTCAAGCGTAAGCCTTGCTATATCTCCCAATTCACCGTTTCCGGTACCTGTGGTATTTTTCCTGTGTATCAGCTCATTCATCTGCTCTTTAAAGCTCTTGGGCTTCATCTCAGCAGGAAGTACTTTTAAATCTTCCTCGCTCAGCTCGGATATGAGCGTCACGCTTTCCTTTGTAACGGCTATGCAGAAGTACCTTTTCCCGACTTCCACGATCTGAAGATATTTATTCGGAGTGATCCTGAATACATCAACACTTTTGAAGTTTGATTTAGAGCCGCTCTGTATCTGCTTTTTACCGACAAACTTCGTGGTAAAGTAACTGGCGGCTATTATCAGGATGCACAGGATTATCAGACCTATAAGCTTTAAGATGCTTTTTATTCCTCCGCCGTCTAAAGAAACAGTCTTGGAGGCTTCCGAAGCGGCTTTTCCTGTAATCTCCGTGATCACATACAAAAAATACGGCATTTACTTTATAACCTCTGTAACCTTTATGCCAAAGGTCTCCTCTATAACGACTACCTCGCCCTTTGCTACATATTTTCCGTTAACCAGTACATCTAC
Organism: uncultured Lachnospiraceae bacterium; assembly: GCA_902774525.1. GTDB lineage: Bacteria > Bacillota > Clostridia > Lachnospirales > Lachnospiraceae > RUG11977. Next base: position 28,937 of record CACYIR010000005.1, on the reverse strand, counting down.
CGGCTCACCTGCAAGACGGTTAAGCTCTATAATGGTACCCGGAGCGAAATCAAGTACTTCCTTGATGGATTTGCTTGTTCTTCCGAGCTCTGCCGTAACCTCAAGCGGGACATCCAAAAGAAGGTCGATGTTTTCCGTCCTTAAGAGCGGGTTGTTCATCTCGGTAAAAGGCTGGAACTGAACCGGTGCTATGTTAACATTCTGAACCGGTGCAGCCTGATATGGTGCTGACGGCGTCTGCGGTGCATACATTCCGTTAGGATATGCGTACGGTTGCTGAGCAAACATTCCCTGTTCCTCCTGTCTTTTTGTTTCCCTGACGGGCTCCGGCTGAACGGGAGCCTGCTTCTGTTCGGGAGCACTTGCGGGCTTCGGAGCGGGAGCTTCCTGTTCCGAAGTCATGTTCATAAACTGCTGATATATATTCCTTGCGAAATCAAACGAATACATCTGCATGATCTCGCTCTTTATAAGGTTGTCTATTTCCAGATCAAATGTAACCTTTACAAAATCACCGGTAAGGAAATCGGCTATGTCGGTCGCATTTATCACTTCGGTAAGCTTAACAAGGCTTGCCGTGGGAGGGCTGATATCGATCTTCTTGTTGAGCATCGAAGACATTGAAGTCGAAGCCGAACCCATCATCTGGTTCATCGCCTCTCCGATAGCGCTTAAATGAAGATCTGTAAGCTCCCCTGTAATACCGTTTCCGTCTCCGCCCATCATAAGGTCGGTGATGGTCTTTACATCCTCTTCCTTAAGGATCAGGATATTGTTGCCTTCAAGTCCCGAAGTATAATAGATCTGGATACATACACAAGGCACCTGTACTTCTGCCATCAGGTTTTCCCATGTAGAATAAGTTACCTTGGGTGTGGTAATATTGACTTTTTGATTAATAAGTGCGGAAAGAGTGGTTGCCGCCGTACCCATACTGATATTGGATATCTCGCCTATGGCGTCTTTTTCCGCATCCGAAAGTGTCTCGGACGGTTCAAAAGCCGCCGCAGTGGGTGCCGGATCCGCCGAAGGCATATTTGCACCGTTAAGCAGCGCATTTATCTCTTCCTGTGAAAGCATGCCATCCATTAGCTCTTATTCCTCCTCATTAATGACCCTTGATATTTTTACTGCATAGGATTCTTCTGCAGTTCCGGGCAGTGCGAAAAACTTCCTGATATTTCCGACATATACGCACAGCTCGTCATTTACTCTTGTATTGAGCTTTATGATATCACCCTTCTGGATATTGACAAAATCCTGTACGGATATCGTGCTTCTGCCAAGCTCAGCCTTAACGGGTATCCTCGCTCTTGCAATGGCAACTTCAACAACTGCCCTGCTGGCTGATTTATCCATATCCTTTATGGTTGAATACCAGTACTTTGTATTCAGTTTGTCGATGACCGGCTCTATCACTTCATAAGGCAGGCAGACATTTATCATGCCTTCGACATTGCCTATCCTCATGTTCATGGTAACTATCGCCGAAGTCTCACTTGGTGAGATGATCTGTGCAAACTGTGAATTGGTCTCTATCCTCTGAAGCCTTGCTTCAAGCTTCACAACATTAGCCCAGGGTTCCGTAAGCAGATTTACGCATACGGTAAATATCTTTTCGATTATGGCAAGCTCTATCTCGGAAAACTCCCTGGCTTTCTCCAGCGGAGCTCCCAGACCTCCGAGCATCCTGTCCACAATGGTATAACCCAGTTTTTCAGCCATCTCTATGACGATATTGCCTGAGAGCGGTGAAAAATCCACTATCCCGAGCAATACAGGGTTGGTAAGCGAGTTTGTGAACTCCTGATATATGGTAGCCTCTGCGCTTATCACTTCTATCTGGACGTTCTTACGCAGATATGCGGGAAGTGATGTCGAAAGAAGTCTTCCGTAATGCTCAAAGATTATCTCCAGGGTTCTTAAATGCTCTTTGGAGAACTTGGCAGGACGGTTAAAGTCGTAATTCTTTATTCCCTTTTCACCGACATCCTTTATATCGCTTGCATCAAGCTCACCGCTCGACAGTGCCGCAAGCAGATTGTCAATCTCGCTTTGGGATAATACTTCACCCATCGCATTACCTCCTTAAATGAGTCCCGGACAGATCCGTCTTTTACTGGATCAGGTAATCTACGATAACTTCAACAATAAACTTCGAGTCAAACAATGTCTGTACTTCTTCAAGGATCTGAGCCTTTATGGCCTCCTTGGTCTCAGGACGTGTCAGTTCCTCGTTGTTGTACTTGGAAACATTGGTCTTTATGATGGAAACGATCTTGCTTTCCATAGTCTCAACCTTAGGATTCAGGGTCTTATAATCCTCATCCGCATTGTTGATGGAAAGTGATGCTGTTATCTTTGCATAATGCTGTCTGCCGTCAGGTCCGATCGCAAGATTGGTAGTAAGCTTGCTCTCTTCAATGGTGTAATTCTCGATATTCGCAATATCGTATGAGGGTGTTTCATTATCCTCAACATTAGGAGATTCAAGCTCCAGGTCGATGATCTGAAGTATCTTGGTGATCAGCTGATCGGTCCTCTGTGCATTGGGTACAACGGTAAAAACAATATAAGCACTGAGTGTCAGATTTACGATACAGAGTATAAGTACCAGTACCGTTAACATATTCTTCTTCATGTTCTTATCTGCCTTTCATTCATTTTTCCTTAGTACGGGTAGAATTAAGCGAATTATATATCCTTATCTCCACTCTTCTGTTGCGGGCTCTGCCCTCAGCAGTAGTGTTGGTATCTATCGGATCGTACTCTCCGCGTCCCGTCCAGGATATGTGTTCAACACTTACACCCTTTTCTTCTATCAGGTAATGGGCTGCACTTATCGCACGTGCCGAAGATAACATGTCATTGTTCGGATACAGTGAGGATTTCATCGGGATATTGTCCGTATGTCCAATAACCTCAACATCATGTCCCGCATATACCTTAAGTATGTCTCCGACCTTGGAAAGCAGCGGCAGGCATTCCTTCTTTAATTCTGCCTTACCCGAATCAAAAAGTACCGAACCGTTTATCGTAAGCTCTATGTACTTTCCGTTAGGATCCATACCGACCTCTAAAAGTCCGCTGATATTATAAATCTCGGTAAGCTCAGAAACTGAATCCAGCATGGTTTCGGTTTCTTTTCTGTTTGCTTCCTCAAGCTGCTTCTCTAAGCTGCCCTCTCCGTCATTGGGATTCTCGGTCTTACCTTCCCCGTTTTGAGGGTCCTCGGTTTTACCCTCTCCTGACTGGTCACTGGTATCCCTCGGATCTTCACCTTTGTCGGTAGCACTCTGGCCCATTGAAGAAAAGTATTCATCAAGATTGGATAACTGCGTGGTACCCATTCCGATAAGCGTACCGTCTCCTATGGAAGTGCTGCCCTCATTAAATACACTGAAGGCACTGGTCATGGAAGCCACGACCTCTTCCCATTTATTGGCATCAACACTTGACATTGAGAACAAAAGAACGAAAAAGCAGAGCAGGAGGTTCATCAGATCCGAGAAAGTAGCCATCCACGCGGGTGACCCTTTAGGCGGATCGTCCTGCTTCTTTTTAGCCATTCTCTTCACCACCTTCTTCAGAAGAGAAGCTTGCCCTTGCTTCAGGTGACAAGAAGGACTTAAGCTTTTCCCATTACTTCTTTCATCTGTATTTCCCTGTCGTTGGTCGCCTTAAGCTTTGTAGCTGTAGGCGTACATATCCAGTTTGCAAGAACGGAACCGTAGAATGTCGTAACCAGGGCGACCGCCATGGAAGGACCTACGGCGCTAACGTCACTTAAGTTACCAAGCATGTTGATAAGACCGATAAGGGTACCGATCATACCCCATGCAGGACCCATGGATCCGAGGTTTTCCCAGAATGATACATTTCCTTTATGTCTGGTCTCTATACACGCAAGTTCCGTCTCCATAATGGAGCGTACAAGTTCGGGGTCGGTACCATCAACTATGAGCAGTACACCCTTCTTCATGAATTCGTCTTCGATGCTGCCGGCAGCTTCTTCAAGTGCGAGCAGACCTTCCTTACGTGCTATATTTGAAAGATTGATGATAGACTTGATCGTCTCCTCTTCATTTGAAGGAGTCTTCTTAAGGTTAAGAGTAAAAGTCTTAAGGCTCTTAACGAATTCTCCGGGGCTCTCCTGCATAGCCATGGTCGCCATGAATGCGCCACCGAATGTGATAAGAAGCGAGGGTACGTCAACGAAAGCCTTGACCGCCGCAAAATTGACGCTCATGGTGTCTGCATCGAAAACCATACCGAATATCATTAGTATAAATGCCGCTACAAGGCCTATCAAAGTCGCTAAATCCAAAATAACACCACCTTACCATGCAAAATGTATGTATCTTAATCTATCTGTTCTTCCATCAAATACTGTCTGAATATATCCTGCTTATATGATTTTACTAGATTCTTAACTTTCTGTCTACTTTCTTTGACGATCAGTTTCTTGCCTGTAGTGAGCGTGATCACCGTCTCCGGGATCTCTTCTATCGTCTCTATCAGTTCGGCATTTATCGTGATACCTCTGCCGTCTATTTTGGTTATATCTATCATATGCCGTCTCCGATTTTCAAGTTGCCTGTTTTCGTTTCAAAACATACAAAACCCCTACTCTATATAATACTTAATTTGTGTGATTCTGTAAAGTCTTTAAGCCCATTTTTTTGTTTTTTTTTTCATTTTTTTTGAATTTTTTTAAAAAATTAACTTAAAAACCGGTCCGATGACCAAAAATGCCGGCGGCGGTTGCCCGCTGCCGGCTTAAAAAACATGACATTTAACTGTTAACGCTTAAGATTTATCAGTTCCTCAAGCAATGTATCGGATGTGGTGATGATCCTTGAATTTGCCTGGAAACCACGCTGTGTTGTAATGATCGAAGTAAACTCTGTGGAAAGGTCTACGTTTGACATCTCGAGTACGCCGGTGTTCATCTTGCCGCCTACTACCGAGATATCCTCTCCTATACCGTTAAAGGTACCTGAGTTCATAGTTGCAGCGAACAAGCTGCTTCCGACTGCTTCAAGACCTGCAGGGTTAGCAAACTGTGCAACCGCGATCTGAGCTAAAAGCTTCTTGTCGCCGTTATCGTATGAACCGTAGATCCTTCCCGATGCATCTACGGAAATACCGGTCATGGTACCCTGGGGCTTTCCTGCTCCGAGTCCGCCATCAAGACTTCCGCGCTGTGCAAGGAATGTAGATGAACCGCTGCTCGCATACATGGTCATAGCCGAGAAATCACACTTGATATCAGCGAATGACGAGTTTTCACCGCCGTTGATGGTAAAATCAACGATCTTGGCTGAATCATCGGATCCGACACTTACAAATTTACCGTTTGCGGGGTTGAACTTAAGGTCGATACCCTCCCCGTCTATGGTGACCTTACCGGTCTCTTCATCTATCTCGCCGACAGTGATCTCCTCGCCGCCGAACGAAAAGCTTGTGATCTCGGATGCGGAGTAGGTTACGTTATTATTCTCATCCACGTTCTTCTTTACAAAAATCGATTCCCTGTTAGCATCAAGGATATCGGTAATGGTAACCTTGAATGAACCTGCCTCGGCATCTGCAGGCTGCTTAAGATTAAGCACTGCCATATAGTTCTGTCCGAGTTTGTCATAGAACGAAAGTGTGGTAGTCTTACCTGTATCTGAAGAAAGCTGTGTATCCTTATAGTCTATATTTCCCGAGAAATATACCTGTTCGGTAGCCTCAGGGGGAACATACATGTTTTCTTCGGACTTGATACGAAGATCGGTTACACGGTCATGAACGCACTTTGAAGGATCGTTGGGGTCGGGAAGCCATCCCATAACCTTACATCCGCCTGTGTTACAAAGAAGTCCGCTCGCATCGATCGTGAAATCACCGGCCTTGGTGAAATAATTCTGGCCGCCCTTATCAACGATAAAGAACTGATTGCCTTCTATCATGATATCAAGAGCATTGTCGGTTCTCTGGGATCCGCCTGAAGTGGTAACGGTCGAGATGGAAGATACGCTTGCACCGAGACCGATCTTCTTCGCATTGATACCTGCGGTACGTGCTTCAGCATTGGGACCGGTAGCATCGCTTGATGTCTGGTAAAGGATATCCGAGAAATTAACCTGGCTGCTCTTAAAACCTATTGTATTAACGTTAGAAATATTGTTACCTATAACGTCCATCTTTGTCTGATGAACCTTAAGTCCGGAAACACCGGAATATAATGAACGCATCATAATAAACTCCAATCTGCAATCACCGATTGCTAAAAAAATGCTTTAATATGACAGCCTCTGGCATTCGGCTGTCTGCGCTCTCCGAATAGGTCCAGCGCATATTTTAAGCTATAACTGCTCCGTCTATATTGGTGAAAACCTTGTCTTCATTTTCATCGACTGCCGTTATCACCGTGTTACTGTTAACATTTACTATAAAAGCCACATCATCGACCATTATCAGTGATTCCCTGATACCCTTAAGTCCGGCTTTTTTGACTCCGGTCTCAAGTCTCTGCCACTGGTTATCAGAAAGATCTATATTTCTCTGTCTTAATCTCTCTCCCGCATGCTTTGAGATCTTAAGTTCCCCGTTGCCCGAGGTTTTTGCTTTGAGGATGCTTTCAAAAGAAAGCCCGCCGGCTGCCGGTTCTTTAACTTTAAGGTCGGATGCTTTTTCCTTCGTACCTAAAATGATCGGGACGGAAGGAAATCTGTTTAAAACATCAATTGCCATTTCGTCACCTCTTTTTAATGTCAGGTATCCGGTTCTTCCTCTTCGGTCTTGGGAGCTTCATTCATCACTGTGTAGAGTTCTTCATACTTGTATGTCTGATCTCCTACAGAAAGTGTAACATTCTTTCCCGAAATATTGACCGAACTGATAAATCCTTCCGGATATGAAACTGTTCCGTTTGAGTCCTTAACCTGGAACATACAATACTTGCCTACCAGCGAAAATGCCTGTGCCTTTTCCGATTCGGTGCCTAAGTTCTGAAGCTGTTCAAGCTGTGAGAACTGGGCAAGCTGTGCGACATATTCCGTATCGCTGTTGGGATTCATGGGATCCTGGTTCTGCATCTGACATACAAGAAGCTGTAAGAACGCGTCCTTACCGAGATCCGTGGTACCTTTTGTATCCGCTTTTTCGGTTCCGGTAGCTTTTCTTGTATACTCAAATGTCTCTACCTTGGAGTTAAATCCCATGCCGACATTGTTGTCTGCCATTTGTATTCCTCCTTTTAAAACTTATGCTCTGTAGCTTACGGTACTGCCTGTATCTGCAAGTACTTCCTGTGCTACACGTTCTGCTTCAGAGATCTCTTCATCTGTGCTTATGGAAATATTACCGGTATTTCTCCTGCTTCCGCGGCTTTCACGCCCTTCCGCGCTCTGCTCGTTGTTACCCGTCTCGGTGTTATCGGCCATGTTGAAATCGGAGATCCTTACTTCCACTGCCTCAACCTTGATACCCTTTGCTTCGATATTTTCCTTAAGTATCTGAAGCTGGCTCTCGATTGCTTCCCTTGCCTTGGCATTCTCGGTATCAATCCTGGCTGTCATCACTCCGCCGTTATTTGTGATACTGATCGCAACCCTGCCTAAGTTTTCGGGATTGAGTCTCATCTCTAAGCTTGTGTGGTCAGGTGTGATATCAACTCTTATCCTCTGTACTACCTGATAAACGATATCTCTGATGCTTACCTGTTCTGTGGTTACTTCACCGGTCTGCTCTACGGTCATCTCGAGATTTCTGACGAACCCTTCAACAGCACCCATTGCTCTGAGATCCTGAGAGTCGGTATCTCTTTCAGATCTGTCCGAAAGACTTCCGCTGCCCTCTCCTGTTCCGGTCTTTGTGACGGTCACTTCGATGTTATCCCCGCCTGCCGCATTAGCTGCTACTGTTTCAGCAGATGTATCCTCTTTAAGTGTTTCTTCAAGCTGAGCTTTTACATCTCCTTCTTCTGCTGCGATACGGGTATCATCTTCACCGGGCTTTGAAAAGTTCAGAAGCGCTTCCTTAAACTCATCGGCACTTAAGCCTGTTTCACTAAGTGTTTCAGCGATAAAATCATTCAGCTCGTTAAATGCTTCAAGCATTCCGTTGTCAACAAGCATATCCGAAATATCATTTGAGCCGTTGAGCATCAGTATCAGCTGTGCTACATTGTTCCTGTCTGTCAGGTCACCAATGTTGAGTCCCATGGAATCTAATGCTTCCTTTAACTCCTCCGGAGTGACGTTAAGGATCTGGGCTGCACCGGCCATCATCTCGTTAGCTGTCTCAGGAGCTGTTTCCTGCTTATCCGTGATCTGTTTCTTTTCCTGTTTTGAAAAAGCTTTTGCTTTTGTTCTTTCAGGGGTGTTAACTTCTTTACGGGTAGAAGGATTTGAAGTCTTTACTCCTTCCTCGGCGTTAACTCTTGTCGAAGCACCGCGCTCACTCACCTTGCCGTTCATTACCTTTGCGAAATCATCCTTAACCGATGTATTTTCACGGGGGCTTACAGCATTGCTTGCAGGCTGGACGATCTGCTGAACACTTCCTAAAGCGTTCAAGTTAACTGCTGTCATTTTTTTCCTCCTTTCTTCAAGTTTTAAGTGCATTATAAATACATAAAATACACTCTATATATTATTCGGCAGGATAGGTCATTTTCATAACCTCTCCTGCCGAAAAAATGAATTTTTTTTAGTTTTCAGAGAAATTTTTTGAGATTTTTTTATAATATGCCTCATCCATGTCATGCATTGTCTGTAAGAGACGTGCCACAAACAGGGGATCCATCTTGTCTAAGATAGGTGTAGCCTCGGTCGGTTTCATGCTTAAGAGCACCTTACAGGTGTACTCCAAGTCCGCAGTCATTTCTTCGAGAGCCGCTGCCGCCTGTGCAGGCTTCATATTCTTTATAAGGTCGGCCTTTTCTTTTATCATATTGTCATAGGCCAGCTGTTCTATAACCTGTCTGTATATCTCCTCTGCATTCTCGGGATTTATCTCCTCATAGAACTTTTTGTATTCCTCTATATCCGGAGCATTCGAATTAAATACTACCTGTTCGTCAAACCGCTTTACCCTTTCCTCAAAAGCAGCCTGATCATCCTCAAATTTCTTAAGTCTTGCAACCTCGTTCTGAAGCTCGATTATCCTCTTTGACGAAGCATCCGCATTGTTCTTCATCTCATCAAGCTCTGCTTCCAGCTTTTTTATCACTTCTACGGCTTCATCGATGTTTTTGTAAGGGTAGTTTTTCTCGGCGATGAGCGTTTCGTCATCCACTTCCGGAAGGATAAGGTTAAGTACCGGGACATCCTTGATGAGAGGTCTCAGCTTCGTTCCCATGCCTCCAACATCCATTTTAACGAGAAGTGCAAAAATAGCCAGCCATACCGCTACAATGATTATGATAAGCACGACAGTACCTATTTTGCTGCCTATGCCCTCCCCTTTTTCTTCCATGTTTTCATTGTTTTTATCTTTTTTAGCCATTTCAACCTCTTAAAGTTTATTCTTCAACCCTGCCGTACTGATAGCTTATCAGCTCATCCGTCTGTTTGCTTTCTTCTTCGTTGTATTCCCTCATGTACTCGGCAAATCTGTTTTCCTTAAGCTTTTCCATGCTCTTTCGCTCCTGCATGACGGTATTGAGCTTTTGTGTTGCCAGATCGACCTGCTTTTCCGCACGCTTTACGGCATATTTCTGCAGCTTGATCTGCTCATCCACGATAACAATGGCTCTGGCAGTCCCGTTTATGCGTTTCACATCCAGATCGTCGCTGTAGAGCTTCTTTAACTCTTCTTCATATTCACTTTTCTTTGAAAAGAGCCCTTCAAGTTTGTCCTGTTCCTCATTAAGCTTAAGTTTGGCCGCACCGAATTCCATTTTGGCCTGCTCTTCCAGCTTTAGCTTGATCGACAGGATGCTCTCCAAGCGGAATGTAAACTTAGTCATAAGCTATCCTCATTCAAATATCTTCTTTAACTCCGAAAGTGTCTCGTCGAATGTGAATTTTTCGTCCGTACCCTGGCATAAAAACGCGTTGACCGCATCGATCTTTTCTATCGCATAATCAATGTTTTTGTTTGCTCCCGGCTTATACGCTCCGATATTGATCAGGTCCTCCGATTCGTTGTAGGTGGCCATGACCATCTTAAGCTCGGCCGCAAGCTTCTTCTGTTCCTTTGTGACTATCGAACTCATTACACGGGAGATGCTTGAGAGTACATCTATGGCCGGGTAATGTCCCTTTGCAGCTATCTTTCTCGAAAGCACTATATGTCCGTCTAAGATACCTCGCGCAGTATCGGTTATGGGCTCATTGAAATCATCACCGTCTACAAGGACCGTATAAAGGCCTGTTATGGAGCCTACGGCACCTTTGCCGGCGCGCTCTAAAAGTTTCGGCATCTCCGAATATACGCTCGGAGGATATCCACGCGAAACGGGAGGCTCGCCCGCGGCAAGTCCTATCTCACGCTGCGCCATGGAAAAACGCGTAAGCGAGTCCATCATAAGGAGCACGTCCTTACCCTGGTCACGGAAATACTCGGCAATTGCTGTAGCAGTCTTTGCGGCTTTCTTTCTGGCAAGTGCAGGCTTATCGGAGGTAGCTATGACTACCACAGACCTTCTCATACCTTCTTCGCCTAAGTCACGTTCTATGAATTCCCTGACCTCTCTTCCACGCTCTCCTATAAGTGCTATGACATTTATGTCAGCTCTTGTATTTCTTGCAAACATACCGAGCAGTGTACTTTTTCCAACGCCGCTGCCCGCAAATATTCCGATACGCTGTCCCTTGCCTATGGTAAGCAGACCGTCTACGGCCTTAACACCTAAGGTAAGCGTTTCTTTTATCATCTCTCTTTTTAACGGATCGGGAGGAGCCGCTTCCGCCGGATAGGTCTTGCTCGTCCTGATCGGTGTCCCGTCCATGGACTCTCCTAAGCCGTTAAGTTTCTTTCCTAAGAGCTCGTCGCCCACTCTTACGGAAAATTTAACACCTAAATTCTCCACATAGCTTCCTACGCCTATGCCGCCTATCTCCTCGTAAGGCATAAGAAGAACATAGTCATCCTTAAATCCGATAACCTCCGCCCTGGTCTCAACCTTATGGTCAATGGATGTCACACGGCATACATCGTCAAGTACGACATCCGGGCCGAAAGATTCCATGGTAAGTCCGACTACCTTCTTTACTCTTCCAAGCTCTTTTATATACCTTTTATCAAGAAAAGCCTCATACTTTTTTACATCCATATCAAGCTCCGTATATCCTTCTCAATGCCCTCAAGTCATTTTAAAATCCGGTGTCATTCTGAGCTCAGCGAAGAATCTTATGTATCGTTTCTGAATATCATGTCGATTCGTTTTCATCATCGCCCGCCAGAAGCCTTAAGTCTTCCTTCAGACTCCTCAGCTGAGTCTCAATGCTGCAGTCAAATATCCTGGTATCGGTCTCTATAAGACATCCGCCTTCTTTAAGCATCTTGTCTTCTACGACCTCGACCTGTGAGCCTTCGGGCAGCCACAGATTTATCTCAGGCTGCTGGTTGATAACATTACCGTAATCCTGAGGCGATACCCTTATGATAAAGTTTCTGCAGGAAGTCTGCTTGGTCATAGCCTGATGTATCACATGCATGATGACCTCAGGACGCTCACCGGCATATATTCCCGTAAGTTTTTCCACATATTTTATCAGAATTTCAACAAAAGCAGGCTCCAGTTCACTCACCTGCTTCTCATAATCATCTTCTGTCTGTTTTATCTTATCTTCAAGTTCCTGCTTTAATGCGGCACATTCCTGTTCGGCCTGCTCATGGCCTTCATCGTAGCCTTTTCGGATGTATCCGTCGATCAGCTGCTGTGCCTCAACCTCTGCCTGCTGTTTTGCATCCTCTATGATCTTTTCAGCCTGTTCTTCCGCTTCATCGAGCATCTGTCCCGCCTGGACTCTCAGCTCCTCAAGCTTTGCCTCAAGCTCTTTTATCTGACGCTGGTTCTCGAGTATCTGTTTTTCCTGTTCGGACAGGGTCTCTTCCTCGCTTCCGGAGATAACTATCCTCTCCCCGGGCAGTCCTTCGGTAAATGATGCGGACGCTTTAGCAGTATCCGGGACATCCGCCTCGTATGCTCCCGACTGTTTCTTTTCAAGCTCCTCAACATAAAGCTTGCGGAAGTTTTCTGCCCTTTCATTCATATCAAGTTTTTTGGTAGGCTCATCATATTTGATGGAGTACCCTTTTATAAGATTAGACAACTATATCATCACCTCCGCCACGCGAAACAATGATCTCGCCTGAATCCTCAAGTTTTCTGATAATGTTAACGATCTTCTGCTGGGCTTCCTCAACATCCTTCATACGTACAGGGCCCATATATTCCATATCTTCTTTTATCATGACTGCCAGACGTTTTGAAAGGTTGTTGAAGATAGCATTCTGAACCTGCTCGTTTGCAGCCTTCATGGCTATGGCAAGCTCGGAATTGTCAACCTCACGCAGAACTCTCTGTATGGATTTATCATCAAGCAGCAGTATATCCTCGAATACGAACATCTTCTTTCTGATCTCGTCGGTAAGCTCGGGCTCCTCGATCTCGAGAGTTTCAAGGATATGCTTCTCAGTAGCACGGTCAACTGAATTAAGTATCTCAACGATAGAATCAACGCCGCCTGCAATGGTGTAATCCTGATTAACAAGCGAAGCAAGCTTCTTTTCCAGCACAGCCTCCACCTCCTGTATGATATCGGGCGATGTTCTGTCCATCATTGCTATACGTTTTGCAACATCCGCCTGTTTCTCGGGAGGAAGCGCACTGATGACCTGGGCTGCCTGTGACGAAGGAAGGTAGCTCAAAATAAGGGCGATGGTCTGGGGATGCTCGTCCTGAATAAAGTTAAGCAGCTGTGAAGGATCCGTCTTTCTGATAAACTCGAAAGGACGTACCTGCAGGGAAGCCGTAAGTCTTCCGATGACTTCGGATGCCCTGTCGCTTCCGAGTGCATTGTCAAGCAGCTCCTTGGCATATCCGATACCGCCTTCCGCGATATACTGCTGGGCAAGGCACAGCTCATAGAATTCATCCATCACATCATCTTTTACCTGCTGTGATACACTTTTTGTATTTGCTATCTCCAAAGTCAGTGCTTCTATCTCTTCGTCCTTCAGATGCTTAAAAAGCTTTGAAGCTTTCTCAGGTCCTAACGCGATCATAAGTATCGCTGCCTTCTGAAGGCCGTTGTAATCAGCCAGACTAGCCTTTGCCGCCATAGTGTCCTCCTACATGTATCAATTCCATCCGTCATCGCTCAGCCAGTTACGGAGCAGCGCCGCAACCGCATCAGCATTCTCGTCTATATACTTTTCGATCATCTTTCTGGTCTCGGATTTCTCACCAAACTCGATATCCTCTAATGACTGGTTCTCTCTTGTGGTAGCAAGCAGACGTTCTACCGAAAGCTCGGGTTCTGTCTCCACAACTTCTGCAGGCTTCATAGCCCTGAATACAACAAAGAGAAGCAGTCCCACTATAAGTACTGCAAGCAGTATCTCAAGGATGAGCGAGAAATTGATGCTTTCCCCTGTATCCTTCGGGATATAGAAAGGTTCGGAATAAGCTATTATGGATATATTGTTTACAGGTATTCCGCTCGCATCCGAGAAAAGCTGTTTCAGATCGTCGATAACATCCTGGTCATCGATCCTGGTCAGTTCCTGATGTGTCTCGGCATATCTTTCAAATGTCGTGCCTTCCAGTGCACCGCTTTCTTCAAGCTCTTCTTCGGTAATATTTATCGCTTTTCTTAAAGTTACGGCGAGTGATGAATTCTCATGAACGATGAAAGGCGAATTCCTGATCGTCTGGGTTACACGTTCACTAGGCTTAAACTTATATGTTTCCTCGTTATAAGCACTGCTGCCCGAGCCTGAAGTCTCGATATAATAATCAGCCTCATCATTTGAATCGGTACCGGGTACATCGCCCTGTACGCCCTGATTCTCGGAAGATATCTTGGTGTACGAATCATATGCACTCTGGAGACCTTCAGTTGCGATATATTCGGTAAACATCTCGGAGGTCTTTTCCATGTTTATGTCAAGATTCGGAGATATCTGTGCATTATAATATCCGTTTATGATAGCAAGCTCCATGAGCTTGTCTATATACCATTTTTCTACGGTCTTTTCATAACTCAGTGTTTCGTTTCTGCCGTAGCTGTCTGCATCGGTGTTTTCCCCGCCGAAAAGCATACGTCCGTGCTGGTCTATGACAGTGATCTTATCCGTAGTACTGTTTCCGACTGCATAGGCTACACCGGTAGCTATACTGAGAGGTGTGTTTACCTTGTCAAATTTATCGGTTACGTTCAGGGTAACGCTGACTCCGATCTCCCTCTGTTCCTTAAGGATCGAATGTGAATTGTCTGAAGGATAATAGATAACCTTAGCCTTGTTAACGCCGTCCATACCTTTTATCCATGTCTCAAGCTCGCTCTGTATGTACAGATGGTTGTTCCTCTGCTTATCGGATGTGGTGGTACTCAAGTCGGTATTTAAGAGGTCGGCAAGCGTAAATGCACTTTCAGACATAACATCACTGTCTGCAAGGGCAAGTACCGCATCCTGCTTCTGCTTTTCGTTTACCTCGATCGTTTTGTCGTCATTGCCGAGCCTGTACTCTATCGCATTAGTTTCAAGGACCGCCATGGCTGTCTTGGCTGTGGCTGTGTCTTCAAATGTGTAAAGTTTTACAAATTTTGTCTGGTTAAGTATGACTATTAAAATAATTAAGGCCAACACAACAACAGCCACCGTACTGATGATGACTGCTCTTTGTTTGGCCGAATATTTTTTCCATATTTCCGCTATTCTTTTCGGTATCTGCTTCAAACGATCAAGCATTTGTGTTCACCCTTCTACATTTAGAACTGTAATTGCATTATCTCTCTGTATGCGTCCATGACTGCGTTACGTACTGCAACCGTGTACTGTAGGGAGATGTTTGCCTTCATCTGGGCTACCTGCAGGTCATGCGTGCTGTTGGTAAGGCCCATGGCATATGCAAGTTCGGCTTCCTGGGCCTCATTGGAATACCTGTTGGTTTCCGATATCATGTCCATGGCCGATTTAAGCAGGGAATCAAACGATCCCGATTTCTTCGTGCCGTTAAGTTCTTCCGGATCCATAAGGTCAAACATGTCAAGTTTTTCCTTTTTGGTTGTTTTCCCGGTACTTCCGGTACTTAAGATGTCCAGACCGTTTATACCCATAACCCTGTAATTATCCATATTATCTCCTGTATCATTAAGATTCTGAAAGCTTTAGCCCTCAGAATGACACTGTTTTATGCAGGTCATTGTCCTACATCGAGCCCTTTTAAGAGCATGTTCTTTGTAGCATTGAATGCGGTAACATTCGCCTCATATGAACGTGTCGCATCTATAAGGTTGGTCATTTCGGTAACCGTATCCACATTGGGATATGTAACATATCCGTCCTCATCAGCATCAGGATGTGCGGGGTCGTATACCTTCTTTAATGCGGTCACGTGATCCTCAGCTATGGCGGTTACTTTTACGCCGCTGCCGTTTACATATGTTGCGCGTCTTGCCTGCTGCTGTGCCAAAGCCACGCCGAACGCATCATTGCCTTTTTCGGCAAAAACCACAGTCTTCCTGCGATATACGTTGCCGTTCTCATCACGCGTGGTATCGATATTTGCCAGGTTCTGTGCGATGGTATCCATACGCATGGTCTGGGCGGTCATACCGCTGGCACTTATATTCATTCCGTTAAAAATCGCCATAAGCCACTCCTTTCACATCAGCCTTTGGAAAGAACCGATTTGATCCTGCTGAATTCCTGTGTCATGGAATTAAGCAATGTATAGTATCTGATCTGGTTTTCGGCCAGATTTGCATTTTCCGTATTGATATCGACATTGTTTCCATCCTTGCGGTAGGAAAGCTCTGCCTGATCGGTGTATATCCTGGTGCCCAGTCTGTCAAGGTCGACGTTTGCGACACGCTGGTTTAAGTCGCCGCCTGTGAGCCCGTCCTTCATGATCTCACGCTTAAGATACCCCTCGAACTTTATATCCTTTCTCTTGTATCCGGGAGTACTGACATTTGCTATATTGTTGGCTATGACCTCATTCCTGATCCAGCTCGCATCGGCTGCTTTATTGAGCACGTTTACATAGTTAAAAGCATTAGATCCAATCATTAAAAAACCTCCGAAATAAACCCACTAAACATAATTATAATTAATTGCATAAAAAACACAAGCAATATTTAAAAAATCACAAAAAGGATTTTGCACGCAAAATCCCTTTTGTAATGGCAATCCATTTATTATTTGGTTTTTTCAAGTTCTTCAAAGACTACATCGTTAAGTACCTTGATGTAAGTACCTTTCATACCGGAAGACCTGGACTCTATAACGCCGGCACTTTCAAATTTGCGGAGTGCATTAACGATAACCGACCTTGTGATACCCACGCTGTCGGCTATACGGCTGGCAACCAGAATTCCTTCATTGCCCCCCAGTTCCTTAAATATATGCTTGATCGCGTCAAGTTCAGAGAAGGAAAGTGTGCTGATGGCCGATCTCACGATAGCCACCTTTCTGCTTTCTTCCGCATTCTCTTCATTAACGGAGCGCATCATTTCAAGCCCCACTACCGTGGTGCCGTATTCGCTTAAGATTATATCGTCGATATTGAACTGGTCATGCTTCCTGTACTGGAACAGGGTGCCCAGTCTCTCGCCCGCGATGTCTATCGGAGTGATAAGAGCCACATACGAATCGATATCGGGAAGCTCAAAGCCCAGAGTCTCAAGGTTAACATTCTCTTTTGTGGAAAGGATGTTAAGCAGACGTTCGTTTAAGTCATTATCGATATGATCGCCGATCTCATTCATTATGAGCTCGCTTAAAGGCTTAACCTCTTCCTTATTTGTTACGCCGAGTACCTTGCCTTTTTTACTGATGACAAGAATATTCGCGTCAAGAATATCGCTTAAAACCTGACAGATATCGTTGAAAACTACCTTGTGCGAACTGTTGTTATGCAGGAGCTTATTAATCTTTCTCGTTTTATCAAGTAATTGAACGCTCATATTCTACCCCCATCTTGAAGTAATTACTCTATTTGATAGAATAACACATATTTATTCAAAAATCAATAGAATTTTCTAAAAATTTGAACATTTTTCCGACAAGGGATAAAATTATCATTCTTCTTGCTGTTTATTGCGATACTATAACCTGTTATTGATTATTATTGCTTTATTGCTCCGGCTTCTGCCATGACATATAATCACAAGTGGGATGATTTGTACAGCTGTAATATCTTCTGCCCTTTTTGCTCTTCATTATCACGATATCGCCGCCGCATTTAGGGCATTTATATTCGGTCTTTTCATTATACGACTTCGTATTCCTGCACTCGGGGAATCCGGGACATGCCAGGAATTTTCCGTGAGGTCCGTATTTTATGACCATTTTGCGTCCGCACTGTTCACAGACTATATCGGTCTCTTCATCAGACACCTTAACCTTATCCAGGTTTTTCTCAGCCTCATCGACCGCGCTTAAGAGATCGGGATAGAAATTTCTGACAATTGATTTCCACTCAACATCACCTGTCTCGACACTGTCAAGAGTATCCTCCATAAGTGCGGTGAACTCGCTGTTGACGATCTCGGGGAAGGACCCTACCATGATGGCGTTTACCGCCTCACCGAGCTCGGTAACATACAGGTTCTTCTTTTCCTTAAGTATATAATGTCTTGCAAGTATGGTAGTGATGGTGGGAGCATATGTACTCGGACGTCCTATACGGAGCTCCTCTAAAGTCTTAACTAAGGAAGCCTCAGTAAAATGAGCGGGAGGCTGTGTAAAATGCTGTTCCTTTACGGTCTCGCTCACGGTATAGGAAGTACCCTGCTTTATACCGGTAAGGTCACCGTCGCTGACATCTTCGCTTACATCTTCATCTGTAGAATATACCGACATAAATCCGGCAAATGTAAGCTTCGACGATGAACATGTGTATCTCATGTCATCCGCTTCAAATACGGCTCTTACGGTCTTGTATTCCGCACTCTTCATACGGCTTGCTACAAATCTCTTCCATATCAGCTGATATAACCTGAAAAGATCTCTTGAAAGAGACTTCTTTACATCCTCAAGGGGTATATCCACATAAGAAGGTCTGATCGCCTCATGTGCGTCCTGTATCTTCTTTCCTGTACCCTTGTTTACCTCTTCGGTAGTCTCAAACTCTTTTCCGTACTTTGTATCAATGTACTTTCTTACAGCTGCATCTGCCTCAGCGGATACTCTTACCGAATCGGTCCTCAAGTATGTGATAAGACCTATCGTTCCGTGACCTTCCACCTCGACACCCTCGTAAAGAGTCTGTGCCAGCTGCATGGTCTTCTTGGTAGAGAAATTAAGGACTTTGGAAGCCTCCTGCTGGAGTGTGCTCGTAGTAAAAGGAAGCGGTGCCTTTCTGTGCTTCTCACCCTCCTTAATCTCTATACACTTTACTTTCTTTCCTGTTTTTGCAATATATCCGTCGGTCTCTTTACCTGTCTTGGGAACGATCTTTTCATCCTTTTTTCCGTAAAAATGTACAGTAAGCCCCTTACCCGAAACGCCTGTTTTAAGGACAGCATCCAGACTCCAGTACTCCTCCGGCTTAAAATCGTTTATCTCTTTTTCACGCTCGCATATAAGCTTTAATGCTACAGACTGCACTCTTCCCGCAGAAAGTCCGCTCTTTATCTTTTTCCACAAAAGAGGACTGATCTTATATCCCACGATCCTGTCGAGCACACGTCTTGCCTGCTGTGCATCCACAAGACCCATGTCGATCTTTCTGGGACTTTTAAGCGAACTCTTTATAGCATCCTTTGTTATCTCGTTAAAGGTAATCCTGTTGGCTGCTTTTTCATTGAGCTTAAGGAGTTTTTGAAGGTGCCAGGATATAGCCTCTCCCTCACGGTCAGGGTCCGTTGCGAGATATATCTTGTCAGCTTTCTTGGCTGCTTTCTTAAGTTCGGACAATATCTCCCCCTTACCCCTGATGGTGATATACTTGGGTTCGAAATCATCCTCAGGAGAAACACCCATCTGACTCTTGGGCAGGTCCCTCACATGCCCCTGTGAAGCGATGACATCATAGCCTGTACCCAGGAACTTCTTTATGGTTTTGGCCTTGGCAGGCGACTCAACTATAACCAGATTCTTAGCCATTTCATTCCGCCTTTCTGTTTCTAAAAGAAAATCAAACGAAACATAGCATAAACTTTTTTTTTCAGAAAATCAAGTATTTTTTTATTTTTCTTCTTATTTATAGTTTTTAAAAAACTGTCTGATAAATCCGTAGTATGCTTCATACTCCTCTTTTCCCGAGCCCTGTCCGGAGTACAGGACTTTTTCCGCATACTCAAAAATTTCAAGATATCCGTTATATAATTCTTCCCTCTTTTTTGCTATATCCTCCGCCTGTCCGGTTTTAATCGAAACCTGAGCCTTATAATCCGCAAGTGTCCCGCACAACTCGAGAGGAAGCGGATTTTCTTCCTTAACTATCTTCTTTTTCTTCAGCTTCTTTACAAAATCCATGTACCTCGCATAAACAAGAGGCTCATACTTTCCCTCCTTAAGCCACTTGCCGTATCTGTGCTCCCTTAATGCTCTCCTTATTAAGATGAACAGTGCCCAGAACAGAGCAACGGCTCCTGTCACAATTCCCAAAGGTATGAGCAGAAGCGAAAGATTCAGTTCGGATTTTTCCTTTTCTATGGTATATCCGTCATCACCTGTCACGGAGAAACTTTCACCCGTATCGTTATTTCCGAGTCCTAAATCCACATCAAACAGTCTTGCGAAAAATCCGCCTATACCTGTCATCTGCTGGGGCGTCGGTGCCGCTTCGTAGCTGGGCGGTGTAAACTCAAAAGGTACAAAACCCTCTCCTTCAAGATATACCTCTACCCATGCATGGGCATAATAGTCGCTCACCTTTACCTGATAAACGTTATTATCGGGATTATATGCATTTTCCTGATACGTAAACCATTCGTTTCCGTCTATGGCAAGTTTTTTTGCAGATTCCGACATGAGCGAATACGGGATACAGTATCCCTCCACATATTTTGCGGGGATACCCATATGACGCAGTATCATTACCGCAGCCGAAGCGAAGTGGGAACAGAATCCTCTCTTCTGCTCCTCAAGGAAATAATATACAAAATCCGTATTGTTCGGAGTCCTTCCGGGTGACAGCGTATAAGGATACTCATCTAAGAACATGTTCTTAATCGCTTCACATGCTCTTAATCTGAACTCATTTATTTCTTTTTTCTGTTCATCATTTTTATTGTCTATAACGTTTAGCAGAGCCTCCAGCTCCTCGCTGCTTAAAGTCCCCGTAATATCGGTTATACCCATATCGTGGGTATTTTCATCGGTTCCGTCACTGTTATAATTAATAAATAACTGCCCGGAGTTACCTGAATATGTATTCTGAATTTCCAGATTATCAAGCCTTTCTTTTACAAGCAGCTTATATCTGTCAAGGTCCTTAAGGCCGAAATTCTTATGCTTGCGGCAGAAATCCGACAGATACCTGTCCAACTGGTCGGGCACTTTAAGGCAGATATTGTAAACATAGTCCGAATACTTTAAGAAAAAACCGCCTACCTGATATATTCCATAAAGCTCATCACTGGCCGGCCTTTGCATTTTCATTATCGGTTCCGTATAGTCACCGTTATAAACATCGCTGAATTCGACGATCACCCCGCTGCTCAATCTATATCTAAAACTTCCACCCGGATGATCCATCCAGTATTCAACATATTCGGGTGCGTAGAACCTGACATCATGAGTTGTTATGATATTCTCTTCCTGACTCTCAGGCTTGTAAAGCGGGTCATTCTGCACAGAATAATTCCCTGCCATTGTATAATAAGGGAAAACATCCATTCCGAAGCTTTTATCCAGATAAGTCACCTGCGCCGTTGCAACACCGGAACCGGTCATTATGGTATTATAACGGATACTGTTTTCCATAGAGGAAAAGATCGATCTGTCAAACATTTTTATATTTTCCGTATCTATGTTAAGTTCCGGAAGGTCCAGGCTTGATACATCACTCTGCCAGCTTGATCCGGTATAAGATACTCCGCTGAAACCCGGCAGATATACAGTCTCCCTGCTGTAAGGTACAAAGTTCACCACAAGATCCGTACCGAAATCGGGGCTCACGGAAGATACTCCACCGAGCTGGCCGCGGTTTAGGCCGTTGATGGAGTCATATCTGTTAAACAATCCCCAGAATCCGTTCTGTACCACTATCTTTACATAATCGTCAAATGCAGCCTTCGCGCTGTCCTCAGGCGTCTCCCCGAGGTCCCTGTTAAATACGGGAAGTGAAATGACACATACAACCAGGGAAAATACAAGTGAAAAGGCAATAGCCAGGAGAATGCCCTTATGGCTGCCCCTGGTGGTATAGTAAGTTCTCTTAAAAAATTTGTCCTTTATATAGTCCGGGTATACTTTCCCGGGTATAGTGACCCTGTTAAAGGAGCCCTTTTGCAAAAGTCCCGTGCAGATACAGCCCGCCATCACAAGTATCAGCGGGAGCAGCGGAGGCTTGAGGCCGATATACAGAGGGATCTCAAGAAGAATAAAAGATATCGCAAATGTCTCTGCAAAATTCATGTACCTTGAAACAGTGATATTGTACATGATAATAAGAAAAGAAATGATAAAGAACAGTGTGATCGTGACCGTCACATATCTGTTGGTCATCTGCTCTTCCGCACTTCTTACATAGGACATGTTAAAATAATCCGCATATGCCTCACGGATGCTGTTGGTGATGGCCTGGAAACCCGAGTTGGCATACAGATAGTATCTTAAAAGCTCCACGGTAAATACGACCAGGAACAGAATATAGCCGACATAAAATATCTTCTTATTTGCATAAAGAAGTGATATCAGCACACTTACCACGAGTGTGAACAGTACAACGGCATTTTTGTTGTAAGTAAACGAAAATGCATCACAGAATCCTGTGACCGTACCGGTACATACCATAAAGATTATCAGAGCTTTTGAAAGGCATATAAACAGAGGGCTCGACTTTCTGGTGCCATATACGTCCTCTATGGCAACACCGGAAAGGTCCAGCTCCTGATAGAACTTTTTCTCCTGTCTTGATAATCTTTTTTTCATCCGTCGTACCTTGTTATCTAACATTCTTGCGCTATATTGTCATCCTGAACACAACATTGTCATTCTGAGCGTCAGCGAAGAATCTTATCGTCAATCATCCATAACTACTTCCAGCCCGTCCTCATACATCGTCACCTTATCCCCGGCAACCGATATCAGGAAAGCCGATTTCTGGCTTGAAGAATAATATGCCTCTTTAGCTTCTCCGGCCGTGTCATACAGAGGCAGCAGATACATATCCCTGTAACAGTTTTTAAGTGAATCCTCGTCATCTATAATATAGTACTCAAACGAACAGTCGGTCTTGTTGTACAGGCACACCTCAAACCTCTCTCCCCTGTCCGTGAGCTCCCTGCATACGGCATCCGTCATGGAAACCGTATCGTCTATCATACTTTTCTCAAGCTCCGGCACTATCACAAGCGACATGACCGAGGTCCTCTCCATCTCCTTTACCGCCAGGTCGTCGATCTTTGCACTTATCTTCCAGTGTATCCTCGCCAGTCTGTCACCCGGACGGTACTCCCTTATCTCCTTTATATCGGAAGATAACGAACCCTTCATGTCAGGTTCCGTATATTCATCATACCCTTCGGAATACGGAAGCTCCTGTACGGGCACCTTGCTCTTTTTCTCCGGCAATACAGCCACCTGCACGCTGAAGTTCAGAGGCTCTCTCACGCTTACCATGCCCATAAAGCCGGTTATCTGTATGCTCTTTCCCTCAAAAGACACCATACCGGTCTTTGAAGTCCTGATACTGATATTTACCCTGTCTTTCTTTTTAGGCATACAGTTGATGTTTAAGACAGTATCCTTATCCGTCTTAAAAAAAAGATTGTCGATTGAAAAATTGATTATGCATTTTAAAAACGGATAATATGTCGGATTTGAATATTCCACGTAATACAGGATATTACCGCCCTTTTCGATATCGGGTACGACTGCCCCTCCCGTGATCTCCAGTTTTTTGACATTTACGATAAATGCCGGAATGGCCACCGCCGGAAGGATGACATAAGGAAAAAGCAGAAATACAAGATAATTCTGCTTAAAAATAAGTACAAAGAAGACTATTAAAATGAATATAAAAAGATATCTGATTATAGACCAAATATGTATTTTCATTAACGTAAAACCTTCTTATCACCCCGGCAGCTTTACAGAATCAAATGATTTTGCAAGTGCCATCTCCAAAGTATACCCTGTTGCCTTGGCTTTTGTCGAAAGGATAACCCTGTGGTTGGCTATTGCAAAGTACACGGCCTTTACATCCTCAGGTACCACATAGTCCCTGTCAAGAGTAAATGCCCTGGCTCTTGCCATTTTAAGCAATGCTATGCTTGCACGCGGACTAAGTCCGAGTGAATACAGATCGTTATCCCTTGTAACCTCGGTAAGCTGAACTATATAGCTTAAGATTGGCTCAGATGTCTTTACAGCCTCAACCTTCTTCTGCATATCAAGAAGCTCATCCCTGCTTACACAGGCATTAAGACTTGCCACTATCTCATGAGAGTCTCCGCGCAGGATATCTATCGCACTGTCATGATCGGGGTAACCCATGGTAAGTCTTATCATGAAACGGTCCAGCTGTGACTCGGGCAGTTTCTGTGTACCTGATGCACCTACAGGGTTCTGTGTGGCTATTACAAAAAACGGTGTAGGAAGACTTCTCGTCACACCGTCCACAGTTACATTCTGCTCCTCCATAACCTCGAGTAATGCTGACTGTGTCTTCGGAGAAGTACGGTTTATCTCATCTGCCAGAAACAGGTTGGTAAAAACAGCTCCCTCTCTGAAACTGAATTCTCCTGTATTCTTATCATACATTGTAAAGCCGCTTAAGTCAGAAGGCAGTACATCGGGTGTAAACTGTATTCTCTTATAATCAAGCGACATAACCTTAGCCAGCGCTGTGACGAGTGTGGTCTTTCCCACTCCGGGTATATCCTCAAGCAGTATATGTCCCTTTGCCAGTATCGCACACAGTACCATATCTATAACTTCATCCTTGCCATGTATGACGAGCTTTATTGAATTCTTTATCCTGTCTGTCTGCTCCGACATTTTTATCCTCCAAAAATATATATAATTATTCTATTTATCTATAATAACCTAATATACAAGTATAATAAAAACCACTTGATTTTTCAAGTGGTTTTATATCGTATACCTCTTATTTAATATAGTTTTAAGGTTTAGCTGAACCTTTGTTTTATCTCATCGTACTTCGCCGAAGTCATGAGTGCCGTCTCGTCCGTCCCTTTAAACTTCACCACATATGTCCATCTTCCGTATACTTCAAGTTTTTTTATGGCATCGATCCGGATGATATATGATTTATGGCACCGCATGAATTTATCCGCATTAAGCTTTTCCTCTAATGAAGATAACGACTGTGCGGTAAGATAAACCTCATCCTTTGTTACGATCCTGGTAGTACTGTCGGTACGTTCGATCATAATGATATCGTTTATATCGAGAATATTGATCTCCTCTTTACCCTTTATGAGCAGTTTTTCGTCTCCGGTGTTTTCTGAAGTATCCTCATGCCTCCCGATATCGGAAAAGTTCATGATCCTGTCGAGTGTTTTTCCTATCCTTTCCATATCAAAAGGCTTTACAAGATAATCAAATGCATATATCTCAAAAGCATTTGCCATATACTCGGAATGAGCCGTAGCAAATACGATCTTGACCTTAGGCTCCACTTCGCATATGGCTTTTGCGCATTCCAAGCCGCTCTCGCCCTTAAGATCTATATCCATAAAAACCACATCGGGACGAAGCTTTATAAAGTCACTTATTGCAGAAGCAAAATCCCCACACAAAGATACAACCTTAAAACCGTCGTTCTTTTCTATCATCTTCTTCAATATGCTGCGGATATGTTCCTCATCCTCGACAACCATAACTTTTATCATAGCTTCGTCCTCAACCTTAGGTCATTATTTATTTTTCTTGGGTTCGATAAACTCAATGACACCGTTTCCGATATCATTCTTCATCTTTGTATCAGCCTTAACATTCTCGAGTTTATAATAATCAAGCACTCCGAGGTTTCCTGTCTTTAATGCCTCTGCCATAGCTCTCGGCACCTCAGCCTCAGCTTTGACAACATCGGCCTTTGCCTTTACAACTTCTGCCTTCATTTCCTGCTCTAAGGCTACCGCCATGGCCCTTCTTTCCTCAGCTTTGGCCTGTGCGATCTTGGTATTGGCCTCAGCCTGAAGGCTCTGAAGGTTTGCGCCTATATTTCTGCCTATATCGATATCCGCGATATCGATGGATATGATCTCAAATGCAGTACCCGAATCAAGTCCTTTTTCCAGCACAACCTTTGATATATCATCGGGATTTTCCAGGACTTCACTGTGTTTTTCCGCAGAACCTACCGTTGTGACTATACCCTCACCTACTCTTGCAAGTACGGTCGCTTCACCGGCACCGCCGATCAGTCTGTCAATATTGGTCCTGACAGTTACTCTTGCCTTAACGAGAAGCTCGATACCGTCCTTTGCGACCGCTGATATCTGAGGAGTTTCAATAACCCTGGGGGTTACGCTCATCCTTACTGCATCAAATACGTTTCTTCCTGCAAGATCTATGGCCGAAGCCTTCTCAAATGAAAGCTCCATACCGGCTCTTTCGGCTGCGATCAGTGCATTTATAACACTGTCAACATTTCCGCCGGCAAGATAATGTGCTTCAAGTTCATTATTCTTAACCTTAAGTCCTGCTTTTGTAGCCTTTATCATGGGTACCACGATAAGTGCAGGCTTTACACGACGTATCTTCATTCCGATCAGTGAAAAAACACCTATCCTTACGCCGCTCGCTACAGCCGAGATCCATAATCCGACCGGGATAATGGTAAAAAACAATAATAAGAAAACAATAACTATCGCTGCAATGATTATAGCATTTGTAGGCATATCTTAACCCTCCCTGACAATGATTTTATTATTTTTGATCTCTTTGATCACAAGTAAAGTACCTTTATTGATAAATTCCTGACCCATGATGTCAAGCACCACTCCGTCAAATTCACCTTTCCCCGAAAGCTTCAGATCCGTTAAGGCAACTCCCTTCCTGCCGATAAGATATTCCATATCTTTACCTTCGATAAACAGATCTTTTGCCGGCAGATCCGTATCAAGCTTGATCGGTGACTTTACCTTTTTGGAGTTGAATACGATAATGCTTATCACCAGCATGATCGCTATGATCACTATCGCGATAACTCCGATCAGCACTCTGTCGTACGTATTATCACCGGTAAGATATATACCTGCTGCCGTAAAAATGATACCGAAGATCCCGGGTATCCCGAAGCCCGGCATGTAAAACTCAACTCCGATGAGGATTATCCCGACGACCAAAACCACAATACCTAAAACCGGAACCGTTCCCATGTTATACTCCTTTCTCAAACGTAACCGTAAACACTGTTTCCTTTTCGTTTGATCTTAAACTGATATTACCTCTGTTTGCATTAAGTATTTCTTTTACGATCGAAAGCCCCATTCCGTGGCCTTCATCTTTTTTGGTAGAGAACCCTTTTACGAATATGTTCTCCCTGTCTTTTTCAGGGATCATGTCTCCGTTGTCCTCCACTTCAAACAGGTAATGGTGAGGTGTCTCGGTAATATTGACTCCCAGCTTTTTTTCCTTTACATCCGATTCTTCCAGGGCTCTTATCCCGTTATCGATCAGATTGGAAAGGACCTTGCAAAGCTCCCAGTCCTCTATGTGCAGTTCCTTTAGGTCCGACTTTACTTCTATCAGGAATTCGATCTTTTTTTCTTCCGCTTCAGCCGATTTGGCTGCAAGCAGTGCATTTATCGCCGGTTTTGAAGTCTTTATCGCTTTTCCGGTTTTAAGCAGCTCCCGATAGACCTTCTTTAGATATGAATCCATCTCATCATATTCCTTAAGCTCCATCAGTCCGTATATCACCTGCAGATGATTCAGATAATCATGCCGGTCCATCCTTAACCTGTCATTCAGCCTGACCAGGTTTTCGAAACTTTCGCGAAGAGTTTCGTTTCTGTTCACGAGTTTTTTATAACTTTTGACAAGTAAAACAATGCATCCCGTAAGGATTATCACAAGTACGGCACAAAGCACCAGGTAAAAATCTTTATTGCCCACCTTATTACCTCCATGGTCACAGCATATCACAAAGATTATTTAATTCAATAACACTTCTCTGAATTATACATATCTGCCTCTGAAATGTCATAAGCAGTCTTTTTATCCTAAATTATCATATGTAATTATAGCAAATGCCAATCCGGTTTTCAAACCTAAATTGGCATTTGTATCGTCTCATATTTTTATATACAGATTCTTTCCGACTTCCTTTATAAGCCCTTTAAGTTCAAGGCTGATAAGTATCATGGACAGTCTGTCAAAGCCTACTCCCGTCAATCCCGATATCTCATTGATGCCGATGGGTACCGGTTCAAGCCTGTCGTACACCTCTTTTTCCTCTCCCGACAGTTTTTCCTTAACGGTCTTTTTCTTTTTCTTCTCGACCGTAAGCAGCATCTCATAATGGTTTTTAAGTTCCTCTATGATGTCATCCGGCTCGGTTGCCATCATGGCTCCGTTCTTAATAAGACTGTTGCAGCCGTCACTCACCGTATCACCTATGCGTCCGGGTATCGCAAATATCTCCCTTCCCTGTTCTAAGGCGTGGTCCACGGTGATAAAGGTACCGCTTTTCTTCCCTGCCTCGACCACCAATAGTATATCGCACAGTCCCGATATGATGCGGTTGCGCTGGGGGAAATTGTACGGGAGTGCTTTATCCCCGGGATAATACTCCGATATTATCCCGCCGTAACTTTTCACGTTATCCCCACCACTCTCCGTTTTATCCGTCCTTATACGGTCCTGTTTTCCTGACAGTGTATCAAAGATATCCCTGTTCATGGCGGGATAACATACATCCACTCCGCAGCCGAGTACTGCATAAGTCTTTCCTCCCGCTTTTATGGCTCCCCTGTGGGCAAACCCGTCCACTCCGGCAGCCATGCCGCTTATGATATCTATACCTGCCGCTGCTAAGCTTTCCGAGAACTTTAGGCACATCTCACGCCCGTATATGCTGCACTTCCTGCTGCCAACCATGGCTACCGAAGGCTTGTCCTGCCCGGGGAGTTCCCCCTTGTAAAACAGGAACGGCGGCGCATCGGGTATGTCCCGGAGTCTGCCCGGGTACTCTTTTTCATCCACAGTAACAAATCCGATACCTGCTTTTGTAAAGCTTTCGAGTTCTTTTTCATAATCGGTATTCCTGTAGTCTAACAGCTGCCCGATATGAAAATCCTCTAAAAGAGGAATACTTCTGAGCATCGCCTCTCCTGCCTTATATATCTCCTCCGGAGTCCCGAGCATATCTAAAAGTATCCTTCTGCGGCCGGACTCCATACCTTTTACTCTCGATAAATATAACCAGTATTCTTTTCCCGTCATCTTTCATCTCCGTTTCTGTAGCACAGTGCCTCAAGTATATGCGGCACCTTTATATCCTTTTCTCCCGCCATATCGGCTATGGTACGTGACACTTTTAGCAGTCTGTGATAGCCCCTGGCACTTAATGCATACTTTTCAAAAGCCTTTTCCATCAATTCTTTTTCCTCTCTGCCAAGAGG
>CACYIR010000004.1 GCA_902774525.1 uncultured Lachnospiraceae bacterium | reverse complement strand
CTTTACTGTAGAAAGTCCGTACAGACGTGCCGCAAGCACCATCGAGGTATGTCCGCCGTTAAGTATCCTTACCTTTCTCTTTTTGTAAGGCTTGACATCATCTGTCCAGATGACATTTATACCGGCTTTTTCCAAAGGGAATTCATCCTCATGCTTTCCTTCTATTACCCAAAGGTGGAAGATCTCCGCGGTATTCATCAGTTTATCTTCCTCACCCAATCTCTTGGTAAGAGCTTCGACCTCATCCCTCGGGTAACCGGTACATATCCTGTCTACCAGAGTATTGCAGAAATCATTTTCAGTCTTTATCCAGTTCTTAAAGTCCTCGGAAAGGTTCCAAAGGTCAGCGTATTTAAGTACGCAGTTTAAGAGTTCTTTTCCGTTGTTATCTATAAGTTCGCAGGAAAGGATGATAAATCCGGGAAGTCCTGCCTTAAATCTCTCATATAAAAGTGCCGTCAGCTTTGCAGGGAAGGATTTGGGCGGTGCATCATTTATCGACTCTGTCCCGAGATATTCTATACCTGCCTCGGTAGTATTGGATATGATCACTCTCATATCGGGATTGTGTGCAAGCTTAAGATACCCTGCATAATCCGTATAAGGATCCACGCCTCTCGAAATGGATGTAACCTTAATGCATTCATCCACCACTTTTCCGTTATCTATGCCGCGCAGGAACTGATGGTATACTCCTTTTTGCTCATTTATGACAGGGATAAGTCCTTTAGCTATGGGCTGGACCACTACTACCTTACCCCCGAACAATCCCTGCTCATTCATCTTATTGATAAAAACATCCACAAAGCTTCTAAGGAAGCCGCCTTCACCAAACTGGATAACTCTCTCTTTCATGTCCTCTCACTCTCCATATATCAAAACTCAATAAGTACCTTCGCTAAACTTCCGTCATTCTCAGCCAGTGCCTTAAATGCATCTGCCGCATCATCCACAGGATAAACGGCACTTACCATGTCAAGTACATTAACCTTGCCTGACGCTATAAGGTCGATAACCGCCTGGAAATCTCTTGCATAGGAGTTACGGCTTCCGAATACGTTAAGCTCTTTTTTGAGCAATATCGAATGCAGGAACGTGGTCTCCTTTTTACCGTTACCGATAAGTATGATATTTGCCGCAAAAGCAGCACAGTCTATACAGTTAAGGAAGGTAACGGACTGTCCGCACGCCTCCACACATACATCAAAACCGTTACCGTTTGTTATCTTCATGGCTTCTTCTTTTATGTCTGTCTTCTTGGAATTGATAACTCCTGCTGCTCCGAAATGAAGCGCCTTCTCTAACCTTCCGTCAAGGACATCTGCCACATATACTTCAGCTCCCTGCGCTTTTGCTGCTATAAGTGCAAATAAACCGATGGGGCCGGCACCTACTACCAGTACCTTATCTCCTTCATTTACCTTAGCCCTGTTAAGTGCATGATAGCTGATGGTAAAAGGCTCAACCAATGCAAGCTCCTTGGCGGATAAGCCCTTTCCGTCATATATCCTTTCCACCGGCATAACTATATATTCCCTGAAGGAACCGTCACGCTGAACACCCATGGTCTGGTTGTCGGTACAGCAGTTAACATATCCTCTCTGGCAGGAGTAGCATTTCCCGCAGTTAAAATAAGGATTTGCAGTGATAATGTCACCTGCTTTAAGTCCTTTATCGTTCTCGGGGATGGATACTATCTGGGCACTGAACTCATGTCCCGGTATCCTGGGATATGTGGTAAAAGGCTGGTTGCCTGTGTAGCTTGCTACATCAGCTCCGCATATTCCGCAATAAAGCACCTTAAGTAATGCTTCACCCTCCTTCGGTACGGGCTTTTCCGTATCGGTAAGACCGATCTTAAAAGGTTCTTCGATAAGTACTGTTTTCATTGTGATTCATTCTCCTTTTGCATATATAACCTTAATACTGTCATTCTGAGGAGCTTTAGCTCCGAAGGAACTTAAAGATCCTTCGCTTTGCTCAGGATGACATCTTTATTCAGCTGTATTAACATACTTCGGATTCCAGATGACCGCCGTCTTCATCGGGGCGCTCTTACTGTATATCTTGTTCTTGTATGCTCCTATGGGATCAGCAGCAAATTCATCCCTGTCAATCAGTTCCACTATCTCATTATAGTGGCTCTCGGCCAGCAGTTCTATGGCTTTTTCCATATGGTCCTGACGGAAATTGATCGAGCCCATGATCAGATGGTTCTCAAATCCGAAGGGCATGGTGTCGAAGGTGATCTTCGGACCCAATGAGAAACTGTTATATAATCCGTTGCATCCGAGCACCTTATGTTCAAATGCTATGCGGTGCTCCACATTGCTGCCGCTTACGCCGATAAAGGTGGTGGCTCTGCCGCCCATCTTCTCTATGATAGCCCTTGCAAGGTCTTCCTCGCTATCATAAGTATTCTGCAGATATTCCGCTTTCCCGCCGGTCTGCTTTAACGCAAATGTGACCTTCGGCGAATCCGCAGAGCTTCTTGCCACAAACAATACCTTTGCATTTTTATGGCTGCGGCATATCAGATCACCGATAAACATACCGGTCGTTCCGAGTCCGAATATGACGGTTCTGTCAAATACCTCTTCCTTAGCCTTGTCTCTTGCGGTCTGCTCATCGCATTTATATTTTCTCATGGCTACGCGGAAGTTATGTGCGCTGCCTAAGTCCTCCATTCTCTCAAGCTGGAACAGCATGCAGGCAAAAGGATCGGGGAATACCATCTTCTTGGCAAACTCTAAATCAAGCTTTCCGTCATGCACATATCCGTCAGGGATCTTTAACAGCATATCGGGATGGAAATACTGCTTATCCGCAAACAGGCCGTCAGCCTTGTCGCAGCCGTATTCAAAATATGTCTCATCCTCAGTATACCTGGTCGGATCCCAGCTGTCACCGCCACGGATGAGCACTATGGCAAAACGGTTTTCAGACGGTACCCATACTATTCCTTCATGACCGTTTATAAGCCTGTTCTTCCCTTCCGGGAACTTAGCGGAAAGCCTACCTTCGCTTCCCATATGCATGAGCTCAAAGTCCGTACCGCAAAAACCCACCATTACAGGCTCGCAAAGTATTCCTTCCTTAAGCTCTTCTCCGCGTAATCTCTGTCTTTTGACATTACTAATCTCAACATCACCGTATACAAGCGGTTTTTCAGTATCATTCTGAAAATATGTGCCCTTAACCAGCATAGTTTTCTCCT
The DNA here is from genome assembly GCA_902774525.1 of uncultured Lachnospiraceae bacterium. GTDB lineage: Bacteria > Bacillota > Clostridia > Lachnospirales > Lachnospiraceae > RUG11977. Next base: position 22,173 of record CACYIR010000004.1, on the reverse strand, counting down.
TATACTAAAACGTTTTTTTCATCTTAACTAAAAATTATAGCACTTATGCAGCAAAATTACTATACCAAAATCGACTGAAACTATATGTTTTTTGCTATGATTTTTACTCTTTGATTTTTACTCTTCCAACCATGGTTCAAATTGCGAGAATCCGGAAATAAAGATAGTAAGTACGAATGGAAAGACAGAAGTGATAGTAAGGGAGGGCGCGCCCGTAAAGAGGTGTTCCTAACAAAAAAGAGTTCTTCAAATCTGAAGAACTCTTAAATGATTTATTCGCTAACTATATGATCAGTCGATCTTGGGGAGCTTTGCTACAGATGCTGCAATCTCTTCATCTGTAGGAATATAGTCGCTCATTTCACCGTCATTATATTTCTGATATGCTACAAGGTCAAAGTAACCTGTTCCTGTAAGACCGAATACGATGGTCTTCTCCTCACCGGTCTCCTTGCACTTTAATGCCTCATCTATAGCTACACGGATAGCATGTGAGCTCTCGGGAGCAGGAAGAATACCCTCGATCCTTGCGAACATCTCAGCTGCCTCAAATACTGATGTCTGCTCAACACTTGTAGCCTCCATGTAACCGTCATGGTAAAGCTGTGAAAGTGTGGTGCTCATGCCGTGGAATCTGAGTCCGCCTGCATGGTTTGCTGAAGGGATAAAGCTGCTGCCAAGTGTATACATCTTAGCTAAAGGACAGATCATACCGGTATCGCAGAAGTCATATGCAAATGTACCGCGTGTGAAGCTGGGACATGAAGCAGGCTCTACAGCGATGATCCTGTAATCAGCCTCTCCTCTTAACTTCTCACCCATGAAAGGAGCGATAAGACCGCCGAGGTTACTTCCGCCGCCTGCGCATCCGATGATGATGTCAGGCTTAATGCCATACTTATCAAGAGCTGTCTTTGCCTCAAGACCGATAACGGACTGATGAAGAAGTACCTGGTTTAATACACTGCCTAACACATATCTGTATCCGGGATTCTTTACTGCTACTTCTACTGCCTCTGAGATAGCGCATCCGAGTGAGCCTGTGGTTCCGGGATGTTCGGCAAGTATCTTCTTTCCTACCTCTGTGGTTTCTGAAGGTGAAGGAACTACGCTTGCACCGTAAGTTCTCATAACTTCACGTCTGAAAGGCTTCTGCTCGTATGATACCTTAACCATATATACCTTACAGTCAAGTCCTAAGTATGCACATGCCATGGAAAGAGCTGTTCCCCACTGACCTGCACCGGTCTCAGTAGTAACACCCTTTAAGCCCTGCTTCTTTGCGTAATAAGCCTGAGCGATGGCTGAATTTAACTTATGGCTGCCGCTTGTATTATTTCCTTCAAATTTGTAATATATCTTTGCTGGTGTCTGAAGCTTCTCCTCTAAGCAGTATGCACGTACTAAAGGTGAAGGTCTGTACATCTTGTAAAAGTTTCTGATCTCATCGGGTATCTCGATAAAGGGAGTTGTATCATCTAACTCCTGCTGTACGAGTTCAGCACAGAAAACCTGACCAAGCTCTTCTGCAGTCATGGGCTTATGTGTGCCGGGGTTCATAAGGGGTGCGGGCTTGTTCTTCATATCTGCCCTTAAGTTGTACCAAGACTTAGGCATCTCGTCTTCTGTTAAATAAATTTTGTAGGGTACTTCCTGATTTGACATTTCTTTGTCCTCCTAGTTTGTAGTTTTTCCGGGACTTTCCAAAAAAAGAAAGTCCCAACAGTAGTTACTGCTGGGACAGGTAATCTTTATTAACCTGCGGTGCCACCCGGCTTGGTGAATTACACCCTCTCTTGCATACTCCGGTGCGCCTGTACTAAAACTATCCTTACGCATACCATCATATGCCGGTTTTTTTAACGCAGGATCTCCACTGCGTCTCCCATACTCTGCATAAATGCATTTCCGTTCGCCCTCCGAAGACCATTCATAATTGACTTTCCTGCCGCAATCCCACCGCCTGCGGCTCTCTGTACAGTTCCATCAAAAACTACTCTTCTTCTTCAACGGTTTAATTCATTAAAGCACATCCTGCTTTATTTGTCAATCATTTTTTATAAGTTTACTCAAGCTCGATGGTTCCGGGGGGCTTGGAGGTGATATCGTAAAGTACGCGGTTTACTCCTCTTACCTCGTTTATGATACGGCTCATGGCATTCTGCAGTACATCCCATGGGATCCTACTTGACTCCGCGGTCATGAAATCCACTGTCTTTACGGCACGGAGTACCACTGCATAATCATATGTTCTTTCATCACCCATAACGCCTACGCTTCTCATGTTCGAAAGAGCTGCAAAATACTGATCGGGCTTCCAGCTCGGCCAGTCGCCTTCTTTCTTGTAGTATGCCCAGGCTTCATTATCCACTTCTTCACGATAAATAGCATCCGCATCCTGAACTATACGTACCTTTTCAGCGGTAACATCGCCCACTATACGTACTCCGAGTCCGGGACCGGGGAAAGGCTGACGGAATACAAGCTTTTCGGGGATACCGAGTTCCAGACCTGCCTTACGTACCTCATCCTTAAACAGATTACGGAGCGGTTCGATGATCTCTTTAAAATCAACATGCTCGGGAAGTCCGCCTACATTATGATGGGACTTTATAACTGCAGATTCTCCGCCGAGTCCGCTTTCTACAACATCGGGATATATGGTACCCTGTGCCAGGAAATCCACAGCACCTATCTTTTTAGCTTCTTCTTCGAAAATATTTATAAACTCTTCACCGATGATCTTTCTCTTTCTTTCAGGTTCGGTAACGCCTTTAAGCTTTTCATAATATCTTTCCTGAGCGTTTACTCTTATGAAATTAAGATCAAATTTACCATTGGGTCCGAATATCTGCTCTACTTCGTCACCCTCGTTTTTCCTTAAGAGACCGTGATCTACAAATACGCAAGTAAGCTGTTTTCCTATAGCCTTGGAAAGTATACCTGCTGCAACGGATGAATCAACACCGCCGGAAAGAGCCAGAAGCACTCTGCCGTCTCCGACCTTTTCCCTGATGGACTTTATGCTGTTCTCCACGAAGGAATCCATTCTCCATGAACCTGAACATCCGCAGATATTACGGACAAAATTGTAAAGCATCTTTGATCCTTCAGGAGTATGAAGTACCTCAGGATGGAACTGGATGCCGTAGAGATTCTTCTCAGTGCATTCCATAGCGGCTACAGGAGTATTCGCTGTCCAAGCTACAGATTTAAAGCCGGGTGCCAGCTTTGAGATATAATCAAAATGGCTCATCCAGCATACGGTATGCTGCATAACGCCCTTGAACAGAGGTGAAGAAATGTCCAGATCAACCTCTGTCTTTCCGTACTCTCTCTGGGATGCACGTTCAACTTTACCACCAAGTACATGGCTCATAAGCTGTGCGCCGTAGCAAAGCCCGAGTACAGGGATGCCCAGTTCAAAAAGCTCCTTAGAGCAGGTGGCTGCATTTTCCTCATAGCAGCTCGAAGGCCCGCCTGTAAGGATTATACCCTTGGGCTCCATAGCTTTTATTTTATCCAGTGGTGTCTTATATGAGTATATCTCACAATATACATTGCACTCTCTGACACGGCGCGCAACCAGCTGGTTATACTGTCCGCCGAAATCAATGACAATTATTTTTTCCATTATTAATACCTCAAGGGAAAGAATATAGTATAAATGTGACAGGAAGAAGTGTCCCCCTGTCACACCTTTGCAACAATCAATTATTTATTTTGAAGTTTCTCATCGATAGCTGCTGCTGCAGTCTTTCCTGCACCCATAGCCAGGATAACGGTAGCTGCACCTGTTACGGCATCACCGCCTGCATATACATAAGCCTTTGATGTAGCACCCTTCTCATCTGCTATGATACAGCCCTTAGCGTTTGTATCAAGACCTTCTGTGGTCTTCTTGATAAGGGGATTGGGTGTCTGACCGATAGCTATAACAGCGGTATCGATATCAAGTACATGCTCTGAGCCTTTTATTTCTACAGGCTTTCTTCTGCCGCTTGCATCGGGCTCGCCAAGTTCCATGCTGAGTAACTCTACACCCTTAAGCCAGCCGTTCTCATCACCGATAAATTTGGTGGGATTCTCTAACAGCTTAAACTGGATGCCCTCTTCCTCTGCATGCTCTACTTCTTCCTTACGTGCGGGAAGCTCTTCCTTACCACGTCTGTAAACGATATATACATTCTCTGCACCGAGACGCTTAGCACATCTTGCCGCATCCATAGCTACGTTTCCGCCGCCGAATACTGCTACGTTCTTGCCGCAGTATACAGGAGTGTCATACTCAGGGAACTTGTATCCCTTCATAAGGTTGATACGTGTAAGGAACTCATTTGCAGAATATACTCCGTTAAGAGCCTCGCCTTCAATACGTAAGAATGAAGGAAGTCCTGCACCTGTACCAACGAATACGGCGTCAAACTGCTCTAAAAGCTCATCTACCATTAAGGTCTTTCCGATGATGGTATTGGTCTCGATCTTAACGCCTAAGCTCTTTAACTTATCTATTTCCTTCTGAACGATGTTCTTAGGCAAACGGAACTCGGGGATACCGTACATAAGCACGCCGCCTGCTGTATGGAATGCTTCAAATATAGTAACATCGTATCCCATCTTGACAAGATCGCCTGCTGCGGTAAGTCCGGAAGGACCTGAACCTACTACTGCTACGCTCTTGCCGTTCTTCTTAACTTCAACAGCCTTATCCTTACCGTGCTGAAGATGATAATCGGCTACGAATCTCTCTACACGTCCGATACCTACGGGCTCGCCCTTGATACCTCTTACGCACTTTGACTCGCACTGTTTCTCCTGAGGACATACTCTGCCGCATACTGCAGGAAGTGCATTTGTCTCAGTGATCTTCTCATAAGCTTCCTCGAACTTTCTCTCTGCAACAAGTGCAAGGAACTCAGGAATCTTAACTGCTACGGGACATCCTGTCATACAGGGTCTGTTCTTACAATTGAGACATCTTTGTGCCTCATCTACAGCCATATCCTCTGTGTAGCCTGTAGCAACCTCTAAAAAGTTTTTATTTCTCACATCCGGTGCCTGTGCGGGCATGGGATTTTTAGTTAATGACATATTAGGCATTGCAGTGCTCCTTTCCTGTGATACGGCATCTTCCCTCTTCACATGATCTCTTCTCATAGGGTTTAAACATCTGGGAACGCTTTAAAGCTGCATCCCAGTCAATCTTATGTCCGTCAAAGTCAGGTCCGTCAACACATGCAAACTTAGTCTCGCCGCCTACTATAACCCTGCAGCCGCCGCACATACCTGTACCGTCTATCATAACAGGGTTCATGGATACTGTGGTGGGGATATTGTACTGTTCGGTTACACGGCATACAGCACGCATCATAACAAGAGGTCCGATGGCGATAACCTCGTCAAACTTCTCTCCTGCTTCTATCTCTTCCTTTAATCTGTCGGTTACAAAACCCTGAAGTCCGTTTGAACCATCATCTGTTGTAATGATAAGCTTGTTTGATACAGCCTTCATCTCGTCCTCTAAGATGATAAGCTCTTTATTTCTGAAACCGGTGATAACAGTTACATCAGCTCCCAGAGACTTTAATTTCTTAGCCTGGGGATAAGCAATAGCGGTACCGAGTCCGCCGCCGATGATGGCTACCTTCTTGATGTGGTCAAGAGGTGTGGGCATACCCAGAGGGCCTGCGAAATCAAGGATTGACTCTCCTGCCTTCATAGCTGCCAGATCCTTTGTTGTCTTTCCGACTGCCTGGATGATAATGGTTACGGTTCCTTTTTCCCTGTCAAAATCCGATACGGTAAAAGGTACTCTCTCACCGAATTCATCGATTCTTAAGATAACGAACTGACCGGGCTCAGCCTTCTTAGCAACAAGAGGGGCTTCGATCTCCATCAGGAATACCTGAGGATTCAGATCTTCTTTTCTTACGATTTTGTACGACATTTTTTTCTCCTTCAAACCTCATTTATCAACTTTTATATTAGTTACCTTTGTTTATCTGATTATGATACTTTCTCTCTCGGGACCTACGGATACATACTTGATGAAACATCCGATCTCCTTCTCGATATAGAGGACATATTTCTTAGCTGCCTCGGGAAGGTCATCCCATTTTCTTGCCTTTGATATATCGCAGTTCCAGCCGTCCATGTATTCTATCACGGGCTCTGCTGAATTAAGTGCTGTAGGGAACGGGAACCTGTCGGTTTCTTTTCCGTTAACCTTATACTTTGTACATACAGGGATCTTCTCCATGTAGCTTAATACATCAAGCTTGGTAAGAGCTATATCGGTAGCACCCTGGCACTCTACACCGTAACGTGTAGCTACTATATCAATAGGACCTACTCTACGAGGTCTGCCGGTCTTTGCTCCGTATTCCTGACCTTCAGCTCTTAACTTTTCAGCTTCTTCACCGAACATCTCGCATACAAAAGGACCTTCGCCTACACATGTTGAATATGCTTTTACTACACCTATAATGCTGTCTATCCTTGCCGAAGGAAGTCCAGATCCTACGGGTGCAAAGCTTGCCAAAGTATTTGAAGATGTGGTGTAAGGGATGATACCGTAATCAAGGTCACGTAATGCTCCTAACTGTGCCTCAAACAGGATATTCTTTCCATCCTTAACAGCCTTCTTTAATATCTCACCGGTATCGGCTACATAAGGCTTGATCTTCTCGCAATACTCATCGAGCCATGCCTTTAAGTCCTCAATGGTAACGGGCTTAGCTCCGTATACTTTTTCAATTGTAAGATTTTTCCACTCCATGAGGTCCTTTAAGTGCTCCATGAGCTCCTCAGGATAAAAAAGCTCTCCCGCAAGTATGGTCTTCTTCGAATATTTATCCGAATAGAAAGGAGCGATGCCCTGCTTGGTCGAACCGTATTTCTTATCGGCAAGTCTTGCCTCTTCAAGTCCGTCCAGATCTCTGTGCCAAGGCAGAAGCAATGAGGCTCTGTCGCTTATCTTTAAATTATCGGGACCGATAGCAACGCCTTTTGCTCTTACATCCTCCACTTCCTTCATGAGATTTTCAGGATCGAGCGCAACTCCGTTTCCGAGTATATTGATCGTATCCTTTCTGAATATTCCTGACGGAAGAAGATGAAGTGCGAACTTTCCATATTCGTTAATAACGGTATGGCCTGCGTTTCCGCCGCCCTGATAACGTACTACAACCTGGTAATCCTTGGTTACCAGATCGACCATACGGCCTTTACCTTCATCACCCCAGTTAATGCCTACTATAGCACAGTTTGACATATGTTATTCCAGCCTTTCTGATTGTATCTGTTAATAAACCATCTGTATACTTAAGTTTCCTCAAGCAGACGTGAAAAATATCATATCACATCCATATAAAAAAAGCAAGTAAGGTGGCACGTCTTTTTAAGACCTGCCACCTGACATATTTTAATGTTAAAAAACCTTGTTAGAGAACCGCAATTACACGATACCCTGAGCGTTCATAGCATCAACAACCTTCTTGAAGCCGGCGATGTTTGCGCCTGCTACATAGTTGCCTGCTAAGCCGTACTCCTTAGCTGCATCATCAAGGTTATGGAAGATGTTAACCATGATGCCCTTTAACTTAGCATCAACCTCTTCGAATGACCATGAAAGTCTCTCAGAGTTCTGGCTCATCTCAAGTGCTGATGTAGCAACACCGCCTGCATTTGCAGCCTTGCCGGGTACGAAGTATACCTTGTTAGCCTGGAAGTACTCGGTAGCCTCAAGAGTGGTAGGCATGTTAGCACCCTCACATACAGCGATAACGCCGTTAGCAACAAGCTTCTTAGCATCATCAAGGTTAAGCTCGTTCTGTGTAGCGCAAGGAAGAGCGATGTCAACCTTAACTTCCCACTGATTTGTTCCTTCGGTAGCCTTATCATGGTACTGAGCTGAAGGACGCTTAGCAGCATACTCGGTAAGTCTTGCACGGTTAACTTCCTTAACTTCCTTTAACAGTGCAACATCGATACCTTCGGGATCATAGATCCAGCCTGTAGAATCTGAACATGTAACAGGCTTTGCACCTAACTGCTGAGCCTTCTGGATAGCATAGATAGCTACGTTACCTGAACCTGATACTGCACAGGTCTTACCTGCGATGTCGATGCCGTTAGACTTAAGCATTTCCTGTGTCATGTAAAGAAGACCGTAACCGGTAGCTTCTGTTCTTGCAAGTGATCCGCCGTATGAAAGGCCCTTACCTGTAAGAACGCCCTCGAATACTCCACGGATCCTCTTGTACTGACCGAACATATATCCGATCTCTCTTGCGCCTGTTCCGATGTCACCAGCGGGAACATCTGTATCAGCGCCGATATATTTGCAGAGCTCTGTCATGAAGCTCTGGCAGAATGCCATGATCTCTCTGTCTGACTTACCCTTAGGATCGAAATCAGAACCACCCTTGCCGCCGCCGATGGGAAGGCCTGTAAGTGAATTCTTAAAAATCTGCTCGAAACCTAAGAACTTGATGATACCGAGATTTACTGAAGGATGAAGTCTGATACCTCCCTTGTAAGGTCCGATAGCACTGTTAAACTGTACACGGTAACCGGTGTTAACCTGTACCTGTCCCTTATCATCTACCCACGGAACACGGAACTTAAGCTGTCTCTCGGGGTTAACGATCCTCTCTAAGAGAGCATCACGTCTGAACTTCTCTTCATTCTTCTCTACTACGGGGCGAAGAGAGTTAAGAACTTCTTTTACTGCCTGATGGAATTCAGGCTCATTGGGATTCTGCTTGATAACCAGCTCGATCACTTCATCAACGTATGACATTTTTCTTCCTCCTGTAAAAACATTTGTTTTGTGGCTTCATGAGCCAAATTATTTATAAGTTTCCAAAAAAAATAGAGTCTTCGGGCGTGTGCCCAAAGACCCCATTGCCTTTGCCGAAAGATATATTAGCGTATTTTTATACGTTTGTCAACTATTTTTTTGAATAATTATCAATTATTTTATCTATATTATAATCTTGAATTTTATCTTGACAAACATAATCATTCAAAGTAGAATAATCACAGAAATGAGCAAAGGCGTTCACTTTAGTTTTTGGGCTAAAACTGGATGCCTTTCTTTGTAATTGTAAACACAGTGAAGGATCTTTTTAGAGGAGGAATCATGAAATACTCACCGGAAGAAATATTAGAATATGTAAAGGACGAAGACGTAAAATTCATACGTCTGTCATTCTGTGATGCGTTCGGCGTACAGAAAAATATCGCTATCATGCCGAGCGAACTCGAGCGGGCGTTTGAACAGGGTATCGCAATAGATGCCTCTTCTATATCAGGCTTCGGCGACGAAATGAATTCAGACCTGTTCCTGCATCCCGATACTGACACTCTTGCGCTTCTCCCCTGGAGACCTGAGCATGGAGCAGTGGTGAGGATGTACTGCGGGATCACCTATCCCGATGGCAGTCCCATAGAATGCGATACAAGGACATTTTTGAAAAAAGCGGTTGATACCGCAGCCAGGAAGGGATACTCCTTCTCCTTCGGATCCGAACTCGAATTTTACCTGTTTGAGCTGGACGATAAAGGGAATCCCACAAATATCCCGCACGACAGGGCCAGCTACATGGATATAGCTCCTGCGGATAAGGGCGAAAATGTAAGACGTGAGATATGCCTTACCTTAGAGCGTATGGGTATCCGTCCTGAGAGTTCACATCACGAGATGGGGCCCGGACAGAACGAGATCAACTTCCGTTTTTCGGATGCATTGAGTGCTGCCGACAATGCCATGACTTTCCGTATGGTAGTAAAGACCATTGCACAGCGTAACGGACTTTATGCCGATTTCTCACCGCTCCCCATTAAGGATGCTCCCGGCAACGGCTTCCATATCAGCGTTTCTGTTAATCCTTCGGATAACAATAACAATATGCGCTACATGCTTGCGGGAATCTTAGAGAAAATCGAGGACATGACCCTGTTCCTTAACCCTCAGAAGGATTCATACTTAAGACTCGGACATAACAAAGCTCCTAAGTATATATCATGGTCACACGAGAACCGTTCACAGCTCATACGTATACCTGCAGCCACAGGTGAGTACCAGCGTGCACAGCTCCGTTCTCCCGATCCTACAGCCAATCCTTATCTTGCATTCGGTCTTATGATATATGCAGGATTACACGGTATAGAGAATAAGATACAGCTTCCGCCTCCCGCAGATATCAATCTGTTTAAGGCAGACAAGCTTACATTGTCAAAGTTCGGCCAGCTGCCGGATTCGCTGGATGTAGCAAGACTTACCGCAGGCGATTCAAGCTTTATCAAAGAATATGTACCGGAAGAGATAATCAATCTTTACCGCGAAAGATAATTAAAAAACAAATGAATCAAATATCACGAAAGGAGGGGACTTTATGAACCAGACAGACCGGACGTACAGCATACTTATTGTATCGTCATCCAGGAACTTCCAGGAAGTTATAGATGCGCATTTTTCCGAGTCAGGCTTTTCCCCCCTCCATGTCGTTACCAGTATCAGTGCTGCAAAAAGGAAAGTATCCGAATACACCTATGATATGATAGTGATCAACTCCCCTCTTCCCGACGATGTGGGCACACGTTTTGCCATAGATACAGCCATGGACAGCGTGGTAATGCTCTTAGTCAGCAATGAAGTATACGAGGAAGCAAATTATAAGCTGTCAGGCCAGGGTATATTCGTCCTTCCGAAGCCTTTTTCAAAGGTTATGTTCGCCACTGCGGTCAACTGGATGCGCAGTGCCAGAGAGATAGTTAAGAAGTCCCAGAAAAAGACACTGACCATCGAAGAGAAAATGGAAGAGATAAGGATAGTCAACCGTGCCAAGTGGCTCCTTATCAATGAACGGCAGATGAGTGAGCCGGATGCTCACCGCTATATTGAAAAACATGCGATGGACAGATGTATCTCAAAAGGTGAGATAGCAAAAGAGATAATAGATATGTATAAATAAAAAAAAGGAATCCCAACATTTTCGGGATTCCTTTTTTTATTGTCGTTTTGTTTTTCAACCGCAGAACCGTCCCTCTGATCGATTTAGTTTCTTACACCGAATAACAGATCGCCGTATGTAGGGAACGGCCAGTAGCTTCTGTCGGTAAGTACTTCGGCCTCATCTGCTACGGCACGGAGTTTAGCCATGGCAGGAACAACACCGTCTCTGATCTTGTATGACTCATCAATGATGTCCTTTGCCTTTGAAAGCCCTGCAACCTTTGTCTTTAAGCTCTCTGCGCCGGCTAAGATCTTTTCTACTGAAGAGGAAAGCTTCTTGATAAGATCTGTCTCGTAGCCGAATACCAGTGAAGGATCTATAGCCTTCTTATCAGCTACGGTCTTAGCAAGCTTACCGATATAGCTTTCAATAGCGGGAGCTATCTGGGTCTTAGCCATGTCGATCATGGTATTTGCTTCGATGGTGATGGTCTTGCAGTAATTCTCAAGCATGATCTCGCATCTGGACTCTATCTCAGCCTTGGAGAATACCTTGTGGCCTGTAAGCATCTTAACGTTCTTGTCTGAAAGGATCAGAGGCATACAATCGGGAGTGGTACGGAGGTTAAGCAGTCCTCTCTTCTCAGTAGCTTCCTTGATCCATGCATCATCATAACCGTTGCCGTTGAAGATGATCCTCTTGTGCTCTTTGATGGTCTTCTGGATGAGCTTATGAAGGTCAGCCTCAAAGTTCTTTGATTTCTCAAGCTGGTCAGCATATACCTTAAGAGTTTCAGCTACACAGCTGTTCAGCATGATGTTTGCACATGCGATACTGTTCGAAGAACCGAGCATTCTGAACTCAAACTTGTTGCCGGTAAATGCGAAAGGTGAAGTACGGTTACGGTCAGTTGTATCTCTGTTGAATCTCGGAAGTACGTCAACACCGAGCTTCATCTGCTTCTTCTCAATGCCTGTATAAGGCTTATCCTTCTCGATAGCTTCAAGGATACCGTTAAGCTCTTCGCCAAGGAAGATAGAGATAACTGCGGGAGGTGCCTCGTTAGCGCCAAGTCTGTGGTCGTTTCCTGCTGTTGCAACGGAAAGACGGAGCAGATCCTGATACTCATCAACTGCCTTGATAACTGCGCACAGGAATGTAAGGAACTGTGCATTCTCATAAGGTGTATCTCCGGGTGATAAAAGGTTTACGCCTGTATCGGTACCTATTGACCAGTTGTTGTGCTTACCGCTTCCGTTTACACCTGCGAAAGGCTTCTCATGAAGCAGACATACCAGGCCGTGACGTGCAGCAACCTTCTGCATGATCTCCATGGTCAGCTGGTTCTGGTCTGTAGCGATGTTTGTGGTAGAATAGATAGGTGCCAGCTCGTGCTGTGCGGGAGCTACCTCGTTGTGCTCAGTTTTAGCAAGTACGCCGAGCTTCCAGAGTTCGTCATTCAGGTCATTCATGTATTCCTGAACTTTAGGCTGGATGGAACCGAAATAATGGTCATCCATTTCCTGTGTCTTGGGAGGCTTAGCACCGAAAAGTGTACGTCCTGTAAACTTCAGGTCTTCTCTCTTCTCATACATTTCCTTGGTTACAAGGAAGTATTCCTGCTCGGGACCTACTGATGTTGTAACACGCTTAACATCGTCATTTCCGAAAAGTTTTAATATACGGAGTGCCTGCTTATTTAATGCTTCCATTGAACGGAGCAGAGGAGTCTTCTTGTCAAGTGCCTCGCCGCCGTATGAACAGAATGCTGTAGGTATGCAGAGTGTCTTGTCCTTTATAAATGCATATGAAGTAGGATCCCATGCTGTGTATCCTCTAGCCTCAAATGTAGCACGAAGTCCGCCGCTCGGGAATGATGATGCATCAGGCTCGCCCTTGATAAGCTCTTTGCCTGAGAATTCCATGATAACGCCGCCGTCGGGTGAAGGCTCGATAAAGCTGTCGTGCTTTTCAGCGGTGATACCGGTAAGAGGCTGGAACCAGTGTGTAAAATGAGTAGCACCCTTTTCCACTGCCCAGTCCTTCATAGCCTTAGCTACAGCATTGGCTACACTTTCCTCAAGTCTGGTTCCTTCATCTATAGTCTTCTTTAACGACTTATAGACATCTGCGGGAAGCTTAGACTTCATAACTCTGTCATCAAACACATTACATCCAAAATAATCAGATACAGTTTTCATAGCAAATCCTCTTTTCTGTTATATTTTTGTTGCTTTACGTTTCTGTTGCTTTTTTGCTGCTTAAGGTTTAATAAATCAAAAGAGTGTCCTGTAGAAATGGCTTTATTCCAAATATACAAGACACCCTTGCCTTAACAGCATATTCATTTAAATATCCGGCATTTTCTAAACGAAAAAAGGTCTCTGAACTTGCGTTCAAAGACCTCATTGCCTCTATGTGACGTATTTTATACCTATTGATCTGATTTGTCAACAGTTTTTTTGATTTTTCGGTATTATTTTCCGCTGTCACCGTAATTTGAAAGTACTCTGGCCGAAGGATCGTTAACATTACAGCCTTCCCATGACTTGTTGGGCATCCAGAAATCTACTACCATATCGGACTGTCCGGGATAATACTTTTCAAATATCTGCCTGTAAAGAAGGGATTCCTTCGTAAAAGGAGTAGCATGTGTATACTTTTTGCACTCTGTCTCAAATTCCTCATCCGATATCTTTTCAGCGGCATACTCCTTTAAATAATCAACCATGGAATGTCCTACAGCATCCGAGAATGCGGCTTTTTCACGCCATAATATCTCATCGGGAAGGTAATCGCCCTTTTCAAAAGCTTTTCTTAAGAGATACTTTCCTTTTCCGTACTTGTTGAGTTTCTTCTCCGGATCTATCGACATAACATATTTTACGAAATCGATATCACCGAAAGGAACTCTGGCCTCAAGCGAGTTAACCGATATACATCTGTCGGCACGGAGAACATCATACATATGAAGCTCTCTGATACGCTTCTCGGCTTCCTTCTGGAACTCCTCAGCATTGGGAGCAAAGTCCGTATACTTGTATCCGAACAGCTCATCCGATATCTCACCGGTAAGAAGTACTCTTACATCGGTAGTCTCATGTATAGCCTTACATACGAGATACATACCCATGCTGGCTCTGATGGTAGTGATATCATAGGTTCCTAAGATATATATTACCTTCTCCAAAGAGTTTATAACTTCTTCGGGAGTCATGAATACTTCGGTATGGTCACTGCCGATATAATCAGCTACCTGCTTTGCATACTTTAAATCGATAGCATCCTCTCTCATACCTATAGCAAACGTACGGATGGGCTTGTCAGATTTCTTGGCTGCTATAGCACATACAAGCGAAGAATCAAGTCCGCCCGAAAGCAGGAATCCAACCTTGGCGTCGGCTACAAGTCTCTTTTCCACACCTGATACAAGCTTATCATGGATTTTAGAGAAAATCGTCTCAAGGTCATCATGATTTACCTTGCAGGGCTTTGAGATTTCATTGTAGCAGACAAACTTGCCGTTTTTATAAAAATGTCCGGGAGGGAAAGGCATAACCTTCTTAACTAAACCTATAAGGTTCTTGGCCTCGCTTGCAAATACGATGGCTCCGCCCTTATCGTAACCGTAGTACAGAGGTCTGATGCCTATCGGATCCCTGGCTGCTATATACTCTCCGGTCTTTCCATCATATATTATGCATGCAAACTCGGCATCAAGCATCCTGAACATTTCTGTTCCGTATTCGAAATACAGGGGAAGGAGCACCTCACAATCGCTCTCGCTTTTAAAGGTATAGCCCTGTTCAACCAGCTTGTCACGGAGAAGTTTGAAATCATATATCTCGCCGTTACATACACAGTAGCTTCCTCTTGCCTCAAACGGCTGCATACCCTCGTCATGAAGTCCCATAATGGCCAAGCGATGGAAGCCCATGATACCGTTTCCTGTATTAATAATACGGGAGTCATCGGGACCACGGGATACGGTCTTTTCAAACCCCTCTTTAAATTTTTCCATATCTGCCTGTTTCTCGCAATATGTCATAATAGAGCACATGTCGTGTTCCTCCTTGTTTTTTCACCATTACTTGCTGCCGATAAAATCGGTAAATGCTTTGATCTGGGCTTCTTCCTTACTTAAACCTTTTGAGGTATTCTTTTCTATCAGGCTCATGATCTGCTTATAATCGGCGGGGATTATCTTCTTAAAGCTGCCGATGTAGGAATCAAAATTATCAAGAACTTTCTTTCCCTTTACAGATCCGGTCAGAGCTACATGTTTTTCTATGATGCTCTTAACTCTTTCTATATCAGCCTTATCGGTTAATGCTTCCATGCTTACAAGCTGATGGTTCAGATTCTTGTAGAGCTTATTGCCTTCATCAAGAACATAAGCTATACCGCCGCTCATACCTGCCGCAAAGTTCTTTCCTGTAGGTCCGAGTACTACGGCAACACCGCCTGTCATATATTCACAGCCGTGCTCGCCGACACCCTCTACCACTGCGGTAGCACCTGAATTTCTTACGCAGAATCTTTCACCTGCCATACCTGCTATATAAGCCTCACCGGAGGTTGCACCGTAAAGAGCAACATTACCTATAAGGATATTCTCACTCGGATCGTATTTAATGTTTTCAGGTGCCTTTACTATAAGCTTTCCGCCTGAAAGGCCCTTGCCGAAGTAATCGTTGCTGTCGCCTGTGATCTTCAGTGTCAGTCCCTTGGGGATAAATGCACCGAAGCTCTGTCCGCCTGCACCTGTACAGTTGATGACTATGCTGTCCTCGGGAAGTCCTTCGGGATGAAGCTTTGTGATCTCTGCGCCGAGCAGTGTTCCGAATGTTCTGTCCGTATTCTTTATATCAACCTTAACTTCACAGGTCTTTCCGGTATTATCCTTTATTGCCTTAAGGATATTCTTGTCCTTAAGCAGTACGCTCTCATCCTTGGTAGCTTCCAGCTTAAAGTCATACAGATACTTAGGACTGAATACCTGCTCCTCACGGCTTACCTTTGACATATCATAAAGGATCCTGTCAAGGCATATCTTATCGGGATTGCTTTCCTTTTCACCCTTACCGGCACAGTCTGTCTTTTTCAGCAGATCCGTTCTTCCGACCAGCTCCGAGATGCTTCTCACACCGAGCTTAGCCATATACTCCCTGAGCTCTCTTGCGATGAAACGCATGAAGTTCTCAACATACTCGGGCTTTCCTGCAAAACGCTTACGCAACTCGGGATTCTGGGTAGCTATACCCATAGGACATGTATCCTGATGACATACTCTCATCATTACGCAGCCTAAAGTTACAAGCGGAGCAGTAGCAAATCCGAATTCCTCTGCACCGAGGATTGCTGCTATGGCTACATCACGGCCGCTCATAAGCTTGCCGTCCGTCTCGATCCTTACTTTGTTTCTAAGACCGTTGGCAACCAGTGTCTGGTGTGTCTCGGCAAGTCCGAGCTCCCAGGGAAGTCCGGCATTATGTATCGAGCTTAAAGGTGCTGCACCTGTACCTCCGTCATATCCTGAAATAAGGATTACCTGTGCACCTGCTTTTGCAACACCTGATGCTATGGTTCCTACGCCCGCTTCCGAAACAAGCTTTACGGAAATCCTTGCATTCTTATTTGCATTCTTAAGGTCGTATATAAGCTCTGCCAGATCCTCTATCGAATAAATATCATGATGGGGAGGAGGTGAAATAAGGCTTACACCGGGTGTCGAATGTCTGGTCTTTGCGATCCAGGGATAAACCTTCTTTCCGGGAAGATGTCCGCCCTCACCGGGCTTAGCACCCTGAGCCATCTTTATCTGTATCTCTTCGGCACTGAGCAGATATCCGCTTGTTACACCGAAACGTCCTGACGCTACCTGCTTTATCTTAGAGCTTCTGTCATCCTTTGTGCCTGCGGTAGCGATCCTCTCATCGCTCTCACCGCCTTCACCGCTGTTTGACCTGCCCTGAAGGTGGTTCATGGCGATGGCAAGTGCCGTATGTGCTTCCTCGGAAATAGAACCGTAGGACATAGCACCTGTCTTAAATCTCTTTACTATCTCATCCTCGCTCTCAACTTCATCAAGCGATATACCTTCGGCCGGATAATTGAAATCTATCAGGCTTCGTAAGTATCCTGTTTCTTCCTTATCCACCATTGAAGTATATGTCTTGAATTTCTCATAATTACCTTCACGTGTGGATAACTGGAGCATATGTATGGTCTCGGGGTTATATCTGTGATTTTCACCCTGACTTCTCGATTTATGTCTTCCGTATGCGGTAAGCTCGTTATTGACTGTAAGTCCCAACGGATCGAACGCACGGCTGTGCTGTGCATCGACAGCCGTTCCGATATCATCCAGTGTAATACCGCCTACTCTTGATACGGTTCCGGTAAAGTATTCGTTTATAACATCTTCCGAAATACCGATAGCTTCAAATATCTTGCTGCCCTGATATGACTGAATGGTGGAGATACCCATCTTGGAAGCGATCTTTACGATACCGGAAAGTATTGCTTTATCATAATCCTCACATGCCGCATAATAATCCTTGTCCAGAAGTTCTTCATCAACAAGCTCCCTGATAGCTGCATGTGCAAGATAAGGATTGACTGCCGAAGCACCGAAGCCTAAGAGGGTTGCAAAATGATGTACTTCTCTCGGCTCGCCCGATTCTACTATGATCGACATAGCAGTGGACTTCTTTGTCTCTACCAGATGTTTATGTACTGCTGCAACTGCAAGTATTGAAGGAAGTGCCACATGGTTTTCATCCACTCCCCTGTCGGAAAGGATAAGTATCGTAGCGCCTGCACGGTATACCTTATCAACCTCGATAAACAGATGCTTTAATACCCGTTTGATCGGTGTTCCCTTATAGAAACAGGTTGAAACCTTTGCAATATTAAAACCGTCTTTTTTCATGTGGGAGATCTTCAAAAGGTCAAGATCTGCCAGTATCGGGTTATTGATCTTAAGCACATGGCAGTTTAAAGGCTTTTCCTCTAAAAGATTACCGTTCTTACCTACATATACGCAGGTTGAGGTTACTATCTTTTCACGTTCCGCATCGATCGGAGGGTTGGTAACCTGTGCAAACAGCTGCTTAAAGTAATAGAACATCGGCTGGTAGTTTTCCGAAAGAGCAGCTATAGGTGTATCCACACCCATCGCTCCTATCGGTTCGGAACCGTTAAGTGCCATCGCAAGGATCGAATCATGATAATTCTCATAAGTATATCCGAATGCCTTCTGAAGACGCTTGAGTTCATCCCCTTTTACCGAAGGAACCTTTACATTGGGTATCTTTATGTCATGAAGCTTTACGATGTTGCTGTCAAGCCATTCACCGTAAGGCTCTTTGTGTGCGTATCTTTCCTTTATCTCGGTGTCATCAATGATACGTCCCTGTATTGTATCAACAAGGAGCATTTTTCCGGGATGAAGTCTTTCCTTCTTTACGATATGCTCCTCAGGGATATCCAGAACACCTACTTCACTTGCAAGGATAAGTCTGTCATCATCGGTAACGATGTATCTCGAAGGACGGAGTCCGTTTCTGTCAAGGATAGCTCCTAACAGATCACCGTCTGAAAATACTATGGATGCGGGACCGTCCCACGGCTCCATCATGGTTGCGTAATACTGGTAGAAATCCCTCTCTTCCTGGGATAATGTCTCATTATGCGACCAGGGCTCAGGTATGGCTATCATAGCAGCCAAAGGCAGCTCCATGCCGCTCATCATCAGGAATTCCAGGGTATTGTCAAGCATTGCCGAATCAGAACCGCTCTGTGATATAACCGGAAGTACCTTTGTCATATCTTCTTCGGAAAAAGCATCCGTATGCATGGTCTCTTCACGGGCCAGCATCTTGTCTGCATTACCCTTTATGGTATTGATCTCACCGTTATGAACTATGAGCCTGTTGGGATGTGCACGGTTCCAGCTGGGTGTTGTATTTGTTGAAAAACGTGAATGTACCGAAGCTATGGCAGATTCATAATCCTTATCCATCAGATCCTTAAAGAAGGTCCTGAGCTGTCCTACGAGAAACATTCCCTTATATACTATGGTCCTGCAGGAAAGTGAAGGGATATATGTATTGACATTACTCTGTTCAAACTCACGTCTTACTATGTAGAGCTTTCTGTCAAAATCAAGATCTGTCTTGGCATCCTGAGGTCTTTCTATAAATACCTGGTGGATCTCGGGCATGCACTCAAGTGCTTTTGTTCCGAGTACTTTAGGATCCGTATCTACCTTTCTGAATGCTATTATCTTCAGACCGTTTTTCTTAACTATCACTTCAAGCATGGCCTTGGCCTGACGGAGTGCCAGATCGTTTCTCGGGAAGAATATCATGCCGACACCGTATTCTCTTTTTCCGGGAAGCTCTATGCCGTCTTTCTTTAATACCTTCTTAAAAAACTTGTGAGGGATCTGGGTAAGTATGCCGACACCGTCACCGGTTTTGCCTTCGGCATCTTTTCCTGCCCTGTGCTCTAAGTTTTCAACTATCGACAGTGCATCCGCTACTGTTTCATGCCCTGCTTTTCCTTTTATATTTACTATCGCACCGATACCGCAGTTATCATGTTCGAAATCCGGATTATATAAACCGTTTTTATATACTTCATTCAATGTAAGTTTCATATTATCAACGACCTTCCGTAATATTCTTTACAAGCTCGAATACCCCATCAGGTACTCGTCCACTTCCTTAGCGGCTGCCTTACCCTCAGCTATGGCTCTTACTACGAGGGACTGACCGATATGCATATCACCTGCTGTAAATACCTTGGCATCTGCCTGATGCTTTCCTGCTTTGGTCTTAACATTTGTCCTTCCGTCCACTTCCACTCCGAAACTTTCGGTAACATATGACTCACTTCCAAGGAATCCGGCTGCTATCAGAACAAGCTGTGCGGGTACTTCCTTTTCTGTTCCTTCTATGGGAACCATGCTCATACGTCCCGTTTTCTCATCCTTCTTCGATTCAAGTGATACCAGGACAACACCTTTCAGCTTTCCGTTCTTATCCTTTAAGAACTCTTTTACCGTAGTCTTATATATTCTGGGGTCGGATCCGAATTTGTAGATTGCCTCCTCCTGTCCGTAATCGACCTTTAGTACCTTCGGCCATTCGGGCCAGGGATTTGATGCAAGCCTTTCTTTTGCAGGCTCAGGCATCATCTCGAGCTGTGTAACACTCTTTGCCTTAAGTCGTATACAGGAGCCTACACAGTCATTACCGGTATCGCCACCGCCTATAACTATTACATCTTTTCCTTCTGCCAAGTCATAAGGGAACTCGCTAAAGTCGGAATCAAGCAAACGTTTTGTAACTGACTTTAAAAAATCAACTGCGAAGTATATGCCTTCCGCATCCCTGCCGGGTGCCTTGATATCTCTGGGATTTGAAGCACCGCATGCAAGTACTATCGCATCATTTTCTTTCTTTAGTTCTTCTCCTGTTATGTCTTTTCCTATATTAGTATTTACTTTAAAAGTGATGCCCGCTTTTTCCATGAGAGCCACTCTTCTGTCTATCACGCTCTTATCAAGCTTCATGTTCGGGATACCGTATCTTAAGAGTCCACCCACACGGTCGTTTCTCTCGTATACCGTAACCGAATGCCCGCGTCTGTTTAACAGCAGTGCTGCGGCAAGTCCTGAAGGACCGCTTCCTATAACTGCTATCTTTTTACCTGTTCTAACCTTGGGTTCGGGTTCTTCTACCAGGCCGTTTTCAAAAGCATACTCTATAACTGTTTTTTCATTTTCTTTTGTGGATACAGGCTCCTGATGCAGCCCGCAGGTACATGCATGCTCGCATAATGCCGGGCATACTCTCGAAGTAAACTCGGGGAAACAATGAGTGATCGATAAACGTCTGTAAGCTTCTGCAAAGTTACCTCTGTATACTAAGTCATTTACTTCCGGTACCAGATTGTGCAGAGGGCATCCGCTGATCATACCGGCTATAGCTATACCTGCCTGACAGAAGGGAATACCGCAGTCCATACATCTGGCTGCCTGTTTTCTCTGTTCTTCGATACTTAGCAGTGAATGGAATTCTTTAAAGTTCTTGATTCGGTCTTCTTCCTTAACTACTGCACCATCTTTTCTTGCATACTCCAAAAATCCGGTAGGCTTTCCCATATCTTGCACCTCTGTCTTTCTAAATACTTTTTTATCAACGTTATAAAACAAAAAAGGGCATCTGAAATAAATCCAGACACCCTTGCCTTGACTATAATATTACGTGTTATAACCAAATCACTAAAACCGCTATAAAAGAAAAGACACCCTTGGTATAACCAAAGGCGCCCTTGTCTTCATTTGTGCATTATAAAACTACAAAAGCGATTTGTCAAGAAAATTTTTTTAATTTTTTTAATTCCTTATCCTATTAAGTCATTCTGGAATCTCGAAAGATGTTCAAACGGCAAGATCTGACGCCCTCTGAATAATCCGCATCCGTCATTTATCAGATGGTTACTGTATGCCTTAAACATGTTCACATCCACAGTGGACAGATCAAGTTCCTGCAGTTTAACCAGCCTCTCATATGCTTCATCAAAATACCTGCATTCACCGGGATGGATTATGTCGGCCCTCGTCCTGTTGATCTCCTGGCTTTTCTCATATCCGAAATGATTTGCCTCACCTATCTCAGCGTAATCATCCATATCCTTTGTACGAAGCTGCAGTTCTGTATAACACCTGGTCAGATTGTCATAAAATGTGATATGTAACGACCTGTATCCCGAAGGGCGCGGTGTCTGCACATAATCCCTATAATAGGAAATATTATTCTCGTTTAACCCTCCTGCATATCCTTCATATGATCCATCCGACAACTGAGGAGAAAACCCTTTTTCTTCAAGGAACTCCGGCATCTTGTTGGCTATCTCGTATAAATATTTGAGCTCCTGTTCTTCACGGCTTTCATCCTTTTTAACATGACATTTGGGGAGTGAAAGTACAATCCTGTATGCTATCAGATCCCTAAAGCAGTTCAGATTATTTTTGATTTCAGCCTCGTTCGGATATCTGCCGTTTTCCTTATAGAAATCATAGATGTATTCTAGGATATAGCCATTAAACTTCTCTTCTGAGCGTATAAGGGATTTTATCCGGCCCTTAAAAGTAAAAGCCAAAAACGGATATTTCTGTGTCATATACAGGTAAAATTCT
>CACYIR010000003.1 GCA_902774525.1 uncultured Lachnospiraceae bacterium | reverse complement strand
TGGGAGTGGGAAATACTGTTATTTCATATTTTTTACCGGCGCTACGTTTTGGAGCTGAATTCCTATCCGGAAGACCTTTTGTGTGCCTGGCAATGTTTGTTTTTAGTATGGTTGCTTTATGGACTTGTCTTATTGATAGTTTGGTATTTAAGAAGAGAAACAAATCAAGAGGATTCGGAGCAAGTTTAATTGAATTCATTCCGGTTTATGTGGTAGGAATGTTTTGCTGGAAAATAATAGACAGCCCGGAGTCAAGCTTTTTCTATGAGGGACCTGAGTGGGTACATATTCTGATACTCATGATAATTGCAGTTGTACTGGTAATATATGACGTTTCTATTTTAAGAAAATGGCAGTTCCATGATTATGTACCGGCTCTGCAGGATGTAAGGAATACACGCAAGTAATGAGGAGAAAAAAATGAATATAAATGTACAGACCAAAAGCGGGCTTCCGATATATGAACAGATAGAGCGCCAGATAAAGGATATGATAGTATCGGGAGTGCTCAAAGAAGGAGAGATGCTGCCGTCCATAAGGACTCTGGCGGCCGATTCCAAGATCAGTGTTATAACTGTAAAAAGAGCATATGAGGACCTTGAGCAGGAGGGGATGATCTACTCTGTCCAAGGTAAGGGATTTTATGTAGATAACCCCGATCTGCAGTATATGAAAGAGAAGCAGACGGTAGGATTAGAGGAAAAGCTTATCGAATGGGTTAAAATTGCGAAAGCTTCAGGCATGAAAAAAGATGAAGCCGTTGATATGCTGGAGATCCTTTGGGACTAAATGTAAAAAAAATAACAGCACAAGAAAAAAAGAGGAAACATTATGTTAAAATCATTCCAACTTAATTATCATTATGGCATTACACCGCCCAAGGAAAACGGGTTTGCCATAAAAGATGTATTTATAAACGCTGAACCCGGCTATATCACATGTCTTTTAGGAAAGAACGCCGCAGGAAAGACAACATTGCTTTCCCTGCTTTACGGTATGCTTAGACCAAAGTCGGGAAAAGTAAGCTGGGACGGAAAAGAGGTTAAGTATAAAAATCTTGCAGCATACCACAGGGAAGTGGCATATTTCGGAGAAAAGTGGTGTGCGGAAGGACTCACTGTAGAGAAAAATGTAGAGATGCTCTCCATACTCTATCCTGCATTTGACAGGGAACTCTTTGACAGCCTGATTAAAACGGCTCAGGCAGAGGGGACACTTGAAAAACGTTATTTTGAGCTTTCCACAGGAGAGAGAGTAAAGGCAGAACTGGCATTTCTCCTTGCCAGAAAACCTAAGCTGATAATCCTGGATGAACCGTTGGCCAATATCGATCCTGTGTTTAAGATGGATATACTTGAACTGTTACAGAAAGGTGTGGCAGAAAATGGGACCGGTGTGCTTATCAGCACCCACCTGATCGATGAGATATCGGATATGGTGGATTACATATATGTGCTTGATAACGGAAAGATCGTAAAGCACGGCAGCAGGTTTGAGCTTATGGGTGACGGAGAAGGAACTTTAAGAGAAGTTTTAAACTGATAATAATGGATAGGTTTGTCATCCTGAGCGTAGCGAAGGATCTTATATCAGACATAAAAAGAGGAAAAAAATGAACGAAAGAACGATAATGAAAAACTTTCTGCACTACATGCGGAAAGAGCATAAATATCACTTAAAGTGGCTGCTGTTCTGGGTATGCGGGATAATAGTGCTTATACTTCATGGCGAAAGCACTGCAATAAATACAATAAAAGGGTATTGCATTTTATCAGGGATATTTTTAGTGTTGGCTACTAACATATATTTGCGAAAATATACGGAATTTGGATCTTCAAACAGAGGGGAAAAAACGGAAGATAAGCATAGAAAACGTGTTCATGACAGTATGTCGGATATACAGTTTCGTATGCATGATACCCTTACTGATATCATCGGAACCCATGGTTTTGACACAGGTGTTTATTTTAGCCTTCTGCTGGAAAGACTGTTGGTGATACAGGGGGTCTCAATCGCAGCAGTATTTGCCGCAGCAGCATTTAAGCTTATAGTCATGAACAATGCTTTGGTTTTTTCGGGTTTGATCCTGGTTCTCCCGATTGCCGTATGGTATTGGAATATGCTCATCACGGATTATTTCAGAACACATAAAAAAGGAGCGGTATATACCGTATTTATGGGATTGTGGTATTTTATAGAAACGATAGTTGCCATAATTGTACTCGCGTATGCTTTTATATCGTTTGTCCTGCTTGTGTCCGGAATAGTTCAGTCCCGGATAATGCTCAGTGGCGTCACTGCACAGGCGGTAATAAAATGCGGTTGTGACGATCTGACTATGGTATGGATCATCATACTTACGGTTATCCTGGTAATATTCTTTGCTGATGTTAACCAGCTGGTTGTTCATATCAACTGGACGAAGACTACAAAAATCTTTGTGGGATGCATCGTATTTGCAATTGCTGCACTTATAGCTTTTCAGGGACATTATTGTTCGCAAGATAATGTTGCATTAAGTGATAAAAACATATCGATAAAACACGATGAAGATAAAAAAACATATGGATTTGATGAAATAGATTTTTACAGGATATATTATAAAGATTCTGATTTTAAGATGAACGTTACCTTCTCGGATGGCAGCGCGGAAGATATATTTTATTCTTCATCAACGAATACTGATGGCTGGGATAGAAGATATCACAGCGATTACCAATATGCATCGGAGCTTGTGGATATATTACTTGAAAGAGACATAAAGGGGACCATCGAGACCGGTACCTGGATTAATAACACGGCCCGGGACCGTGATGCAGAAGATAATGCTTATCTGGAACATATCGTAAAAGTTCTTTCAGATTGAAAAATATTTAAATTTATCCCAAAAGGATATAAAAAGGATACAACTCTTTGCTAATATAACCTCATCAAAGAAAACAAGAACACAAATTGTTATCTTAAAGGAGGAAGAAAATGAAAAAAAGAATTAACGTATTGGCAAAGGTGTCCGTTATGGCGATCTGTATAATGTTAGCCTTGGTTTTTATTTCAACCGTAAGCGTAAAAGCTGAGTCAAACGACACGGTAAGAGTATCCACGGCTAAGGAATTAACAGCTGCCATACAGAATAAGGATGTTGAGGTAATCTACTTAAGGACGGATGCATATATCGACATTACCATAAATGCTGATAAGGCAGCAGCAGGAAAATATCTGTATATATATGCTCCCAACGTCAACATTACCAACAAGGCCGTATTTGCAAGGATCGATATCAATGAAGTCAACAGTTTCACGGAAGAAGTATCCGGAAACAACTTCTATTTACCTGATTATACATATAATAAAGGGATAATTGTAGCAGAGAACATTACAGTTAATTCTATTATATTAGATGGTTCGGATTTTAAGAAGTCAAAATATACCTTAAGAAAAGGAGCAAAAGTAAATGAAGTAGAGCTTCACTACTATGGTGCCGGATTTCCTACAAGCAGGTACAACAAAACTAAAAATCTGGTGACTTTAAAGGCTGTAAATAAATCGGGAAATAAGGAATCATATACCGTTAAGCTTGATAAAAGCGGCCGCATCAAAAAGATAACATGTACAACCGATGATAAAGATACTGCATTTGAATATAGCTTTAAGTACGACGAAAACGGTAATGTGATAAAGTATAAAGGATTTGACAGCGAAAAAGGTAAGTTTACAACTAAAAACACCTATTCCGGCGTTCTTTTAAAAAAGAGTGTTACCACCGCTGAAGAATTAACAGAAACTATCATAAATGATTATAATGAGGAAGGAAGACTTAGCCGTAACGAGACGACGACTGTTTATCCCGGATCATCAACTTATGTAAGTTATGTAGAATATGAGTACGATAAAAACGGAAGATGCATTGCCGAAAAATACTCCGATCCGGCAGGTGACGATATTACTGTATTTAAAAGAACCTACAATTCAAAAGGATTTAATACCAAGTCCGAATGCGTCGAATATAATGGGCTGACCGGATATAACCCGGTAACAACAAGTATAGTCAAGAACAAATATAGCAAAGCCGGAGATTTGATCAAGCATGTAACATATGATGTGGGCGGAGAAGTTACCCGTACTTTAGAGGTTACGTATGATGAACTTGGTAATTATGTAGATTCAAATGAGATATTT
Organism: uncultured Lachnospiraceae bacterium; assembly: GCA_902774525.1. Classification (GTDB taxonomy): domain Bacteria; phylum Bacillota; class Clostridia; order Lachnospirales; family Lachnospiraceae; genus RUG11977. Next base: position 24,459 of record CACYIR010000003.1, on the reverse strand, counting down.
TACTGATCAGTGTTAATAACCGATTGAAAGAAAAAGATCCTTCACTTACATTCGGAATGACGGTTTTGTCATCCTGAAAGAAGTGAAGGATCTTTTATAATTTATAAAGAGGTAATTATGAGTGCTGGTTAAGTATTTTTAACAGTGATTCATGTGCGAGGGCAAAGGCTTCAAAGCCCGTGAGATTCCTGGCATTTTCTATTTCGGTCCTGTTGCCGTCTTTTTCAAGCTCAGCTAAGCCTTTAAATTCAAACAGGTGGGGTTCAAGTGAGAGGAAGCCGTTAAAGCCGCTTGCAAAAAGAGAGTTCAGTATTGTCTTTACATTTCCGTCTCCGTAGCCGGATGGCACTACCTTGCCGCTTCCTTTGATGGCATCCTTTACATGGATATAAGCTATGTGATCCTTTAATAATTCATAAGCCTCCAAAGTGTCCTGATCAGCCTGTACGAAGTTTGCAAAATCAAAGATGGCTTTAAAGTTTTCACATCCGAATTCATCCATCATTTCCCTGCATTCCGGAGCAAGCTCTCCGTATATGCCCTTCTCGTTTTCATGAAGGACTACGGCATCGTTGGCCTTTGCGTATTCTACGAACTTCCCCATCCTGTCAAAGACTTCGCTTTTATATTGCTGGCGTCCTGCTGCGTCATCTCCGGGTATATAGAAGCTGAACATTCTTAAGTTTCGGGCATCCATCATATGGGCAATCTCTACGGCACGCTTAAACTCTTCGAAATGCTTTTCAAAGGGATCGGTGATACCGATTTTTCCGAGCGGGGTTCCGAGAGCGGAGAGGGATATGCCTGCTTCATCCAGTTTGCTTTTTATCTCTTTTACCTTGGCATTATCATGGTATATAAGGTTGTTCCCGTCTACACCGCGCATCTCTACATACTTTACACCGAGCTTTGTAAGGCTTTCGATCTGTACGTCTAAGTTCCCGTCTATCTCGTCGGCAAAGCCCGAGATCTTAGCATATATATCTTTCATCAGTATGTTCCCTCCGTATCAAATACTTTTCCGCTGCCTTCCTTCTTTTTGGAAAGCTTCCTGCGTTTGTTAAGCTCTTCTAAAAACAGATCTTCATCAAAAGGAATACTTACTTCCTTGCCGAGCCATGAAGATAAGAACATGGCATTAGAAAGAAGAAGTCCGTTGATACCTTCTTTACCTTCCGCTATAAGTTTGCCACCGGCGAGGATCCTGTCGGTAAAAGCACGGAGTACTCCCATGTGCTGCTCGTTCTTTCCGTCTGTTTCTACCTCTATGTGTTCGCGTTCAGGTTGCGCAAATCCGTTTTCCGCGGTTTTACAGAAAGTTCTTTCGTTCTCGCTTAAGCGGTCGAAGATGAGCTTGTTGTTTTCACATACGATCTTTCCCATTTCAAAAGTGAGTTCTAAGCGGTTGGTACCGGGAGCATCGCCGGTAGTAGTCACAAATACTCCGGTAGCACCGTTTGCAAACTCCATATATGCGGTCACATCATCCTCAACCTCTATGTCATGCCATTTAGCTTCATGGCAGAATGCCCTTACCTTTACCGGAAGACCGCACAGCCATTGAAGAAGGTCAAGCTGGTGAGGACACTGGTTAAGAAGCACGCCGCCGCCTTCACCGTCCCATGTAGCCTTCCAGCCTGCGGCATCATAGTAGCTTTGTGTTCTGTACCAGTCTGTAATTATCCAGTTGACTCTCTTTAATGCGCCAAGCTCGCCGCTTTCTATCATTTCATGCAGTTTTCTGTATACACAGTTGGTACGCTGGTTAAACATTATTGCAAATACTTTGTCGCTTTTTTCGGCCACTTCGTTCATTTCCCTTACCTGCTTTGTATACACGCCCGCAGGTTTTTCACTTATGGCGTGCAGACCGTGTGTAAGCGCATAGATCACAAACTCCGGGTGAAAATAATGAGGTGTAGCGATGAGCACTGCGTCACATTCACCGGAGTCTATCATTTCCCTTCCGTCAGAGAAACGTTTAACATCTTCCGGTAAGGTATTTTTTGCCCAGGATAGTCTCGCTTCACTGATATCCGCTACAGCGGTCAGCCTCATATGAGGAACTTCGCCTTTTACGATATTTACCGCGTGCCCGCTTCCCATACCGCCTATGCCTATTATACCGAGTCTTACTTCGTCCATGCCATCCTCCCGTAATTTATGTCCTTGTACTGTTAATGAACTGTGTATGCTTATTTATATATCTTTTTCCTGGTCTGTCCGTATATGTCCATTATCACCTTAAATACACGTTCTACGCTTGCCAGGTTGTTCCTGCAGGAGATACCCTCCTCAAGACAGTGATAATAATCCCTTATGCAGGCCCTGTGCCCGTTTCCCCAGTAGACCTTGCCGATGCTGCCGGCCGATTCTTTCGAGAAGGTTCTGGGCTGACCGTCATCGGGCCAGAGGGCAAGATTTGACCCGCTCATGGTGAGGCGCCCTTTGGTGCCCTGTATTTCCAGAAAAACGGGAGCGTCTGTCACATATCCGTTTGATGCATAAAAACATGCTCTTTTTCCGTCCCTGAAGCTCATCCATGCCTCTACGGTATCTTCGGCTTCTATATCCGAATGATGGTTGGCTATGGAGGCCTTTACCGTTTCGGGCTCGCCCAGGAATTTTAATAGGAGATCGAGGGTATGTATTGACTGGTTGATAAGGACACCGCCGCCTTCTTTGTCTATGCGGCCTTTCCAGTCACTTACTTCGTAATAATCATTGTCACGTTTCCATGTAACGAAAGCCCTGCCTCCGATCACAGTGCCTATCTCGCCGTCAGTCACCAGTTTTTCCATGGTCCTTATGGATTCGTTGTACCGGTTCTGAAAACAAAAGCCGAGTTTACCGGGATTTGCCGAATCGGCTTTCTTTAATTCTTCGAACTGCTCCGTGGAGATGGCGCAGGGTTTTTCCATAAATACCGCCTTCCCGTGATTTAAAAGCTCCACCGCCATCGGAGCATGAAGATAATGTGGTGTACAGATATGTACCACATCCACATCCTTATCAAACAGTTCCCTGTAATCCTCACAAAAAAATATCTTTTTGCCTTCAAGCTGTTCACGGGCAAGCTCACGTGCTTTATCAGGTCTGATATCACACAGTGCCGTAAGGTTTGCATCTTCCATATTGGAAAGTACCCATGCGTGTACTCTGGAAATGCCACCGCATCCTATGATCGCTGCTTTTTTCACCCCTGTACCTCCTTTTTTTCCTAATAAAAATGTTTATGAGTAATTATTCTTATAGTTTTATCTTTCTTCCTGAAAAGTATTGTAATTCATTTTGAAATATATTAATATATACATATAATGCTAAAAATATGTAATTTTCCGACTTTAAGAGGAGGATGCAAAATGCAGAACAACAATCCTTTAAACACCATACTTTTCCCCGTAGCACCTCCTTATGACATGGTATACAAAAATGAGGCAACGGATAATCCCGTCGGCCCGCATTCGCACAATGCGGCTGAACTTTATTACACGCTTACAGACCTGCCGGATGTACTTCTTAATGATACCGTCTTAGAGGTAAAAGCCGGCACGCTTATCATAATCCCGGCATTTTGTACACACCAGTTATATCATGAGGCAGGTAAGGCTTATGAGCGTTATATCTTAAGCATTAATACCGGTTGGGTCGATTTTGTTTTCTGTGAGGGAGCAGCTGACTTTGCTTATCTTTCGGACAGCCCGTCTCCGTTGCTTTTGACCATGACCGGGAAAAAGGGAGAGGAGCTTAAGGCAAGATTTAACAGGCTGCTAAAAGTAAAAGATATAACATCAATAACAGGGATCAATACATTCTTTGAGGTTTTTTCTTTTATACATGAATCAGCCAAACAGCTAAATCTAAAGAAGAAGCAGAAGCTTCCCGTAACACCGTCTCAGAAAAGAGTAAATGAGATAATAAGCTACTTGCAGGAGAACATAAGGGAAAATATCGGTATTCCGGATATAGCCGCGCACTTTTTTCTTAACCCGGATTACCTGGCAAGGCTTTTCAAGAGCCATATGCATATTTCCATAGGACATTATTTTACTCTTCAGAAGATAAATGCTGCTGAGGAACTCTTAAGAACAGGCAGCACCGTTACCGAGGTACAGGAGACTTTAGGGTATTCCAGTTATGCTTATTTTTTCAAGTCTTTCCAGAAGATAACGGGCATGTCACCCAGCAGATACAGAAACCAGTATCAAAAAAAGTAATTACCTATTGACACAGTAGGTAAATAGTGTTATACTCCTTTTCGGACAAAGAAAAACAGATGTTACGAAAAGGAGTTTTTTATGATCTATGCTGACAATGCCGCTACAACGAAGATGAGTGCGGCAGCTTTGAATAAGTTTGTTTCGGTTGCAAATGAGACCTACGGAAATCCTTCCAGTCTTTACACCTTCGGGCAGAAGGCTAAGGAAGCTTTGGAGGAAGCAAGAGCGGAAGTGGCTAAGGTAATAGGAGCCGAACCGCGTGAGATACTTTTTACATCGGGCGGAAGCGAAGCTGATAATCAGGCTATCATTTCTGCAGCGCAGCTTGGTAAGAAAGCCGGAAAAACACATATCATTTCCACAGCGTTTGAGCATCACGCAGTACTCCATACCTTGAAAAAGCTGGAAAAAGAAGGTTTTGAAGTTACACTGCTGGATGTGCATGAGAATGGACTGGTAACACCCGAAGAGGTTGAGGCGGCCATAAAGGATAATACCTGCCTGGTTACCATCATGTTTGCAAATAATGAGATAGGTACCATACAGCCCATAAGGGAAATAGGCGCCGTATGCAGAAAGAAAAACGTGCTTTTCCATACCGATGCGGTACAGGCAGTAGGGCATCTTCCCATAAACGTAGCAGATGACAATATCGATATGCTCTCTGCATCGGCTCATAAGTTCCATGGGCCTAAGGGTGTTGGTTTCCTGTATTTTAAGAAAGGTATCCGCCTTACCAATCTGATAGAGGGCGGAGCGCAGGAAAAAGGCAAGCGTGCCGGCACGGAAAATGTACCCGGTATAGCAGCCATGGCTGAAGCGCTGAAGGAATCCGCTGATAAGATTCCGGAGAATACAGCAAAACTTACAGAGAAAAGAGATAAGCTGATCGCAGGCTTAAAGGAAATAGAACATTCCGCATTAAACGGGGATGCGGTAAAGCGTCTTCCGAGCAATGTAAACTTCTGCTTTGAAGGTATAGAGGGAGAGTCACTGCTCCTGCTTTTGGATGATAAGGGTATAGCGGCTTCTTCGGGAAGTGCCTGTACTTCCGGTTCACTTGATCCGAGCCACGTACTGCTTGCTATAGGCAGGGTACATGATGTTGCTCACGGTTCACTCCGTTTAAGTATCGGCGAAGATATCACTGACGAAGATGTGGAATACATCATCAAGTCCGTAAAAGAAGTAGTTACATATCTGCGCGGTTTCTCACCTGTATGGCGGGACTTGAAAGCAGGAAAAACAAAATTCATATTACCATAAATAAAGAGAGGAAAAACAACATGGCATTATACAGTGAAAAAGTAATGGATCATTTCCGCAATCCCAGAAACGTAGGCGTTATAGAGGATGCAAATGCGGTCGGTGAAGTAGGAAACGCAAAATGCGGCGATATCATGAAGATGTACATGAAGATAGAGGATGATATCATAAAGGATGTTAAGTTCGAGACCTTCGGCTGCGGCAGCGCCATAGCTTCAAGCTCTATGGCTACCGAAATGATAAAAGGCAAGCCCGTATCCGAGGCAATGCAGCTTACCAACAAGGCTGTAGCAGAAGCACTTGACGGACTTCCCGATTATAAGATGCACTGCTCCGTACTCGCCGAGGAAGCTATAAAGTCCGCACTGGAAGATTATGAGAAGAGAAGCAGTGAGGCATAAATCGGAGTATAATAATTTCGCCATAAAAAGAACATATGAGTTAACAAGCATCACGGAAAAGTCCGTGGTGCTTTTTTCTTTAAAGATGTATTTGAAATATTAAATGATATTATGTATAATGTGAAAAGTTGTAAAAACAAACGAAAGAAGAAAATGAAGTGAAAAAGAAGATCATAATCGGATGGCTCAGAATTGTTTTAGGCCTGTTGGTCTTTGCATTCGGGGTACATCTGACGATATTTGCCAATATAGGGCTTGCGCCCTGGGACTGTCTGGGGATGGGAATATCTTACCATACGCCGCTTAACTACGGATTATCCATGACACTTATAGCGGTAACGGTCCTGATAATAGATATAGTATTAAAAGAAAAAATAGGATACGGAACGATCATAGATGCATTGCTTACAGGCAATTTCATACAGATCTTTAACAACATTAATCCGCTGCCGCTTAACACCAACATTTGGTTGGGAATAGTGATCATGGTAATCGGCTTTATTTTCATGGCACTCGGAATGGCTATATATATGAAAAGCGAGCAATGCTGCGGCCCGAGAGATGCGCTTTTGGTCGGGCTCGGGAAAAGGATGCCCAAGATACCTATCGGCATAGTCGAGGTAGCGCTCTGGGCGGCGGTACTTCTTATCGGATGGCTTTTGGGCGGCCCGGTGGGTATAGGCACGCTCATCAGTACATTCGGTGCGGGACTGGTAATGCAGCTGGTATATTCGCTGATGCATTTTGAACCGAGAAAACTGAACCACCGCGGAGTGATGGAGATCACAAAAGAGCTGGTTTCAAAATAATGAGGTAGATATATGCTTAACCGTAACGACATGATGGAACTCACACGAAGGATGAACCTTTCAAGGAACTGTTTCTTCAGGATCGCCGGCAGTTACAGGGATAAAGAAGGATATGATGACGGAAGTTTTAATACCGCATTTTTAAAGCTTGATCAGAAAGATAAGATAAAGAATATAGAAATAGCTAAAGCCGTTGTATTTGCGGATACCAATACGGAGCTTAAAGAGTATGATATTACGGGCAGAGACGGTAATTGTGCGGAATTTAAGAGCATGCTTGAATCATTAAGACAATGCGGTCTTAAAAATGACGCACTTCTTGATGTCTTCTACGACATAATGAGTGAAAAGTATGTAAAAGAATTTAAACCTGAGAACGATTTCGGTATATTCATGTTTTACGGCTCATATGATATTAAGATAAAGGGCGCAGACAAGGAATACATGGATGATTCCGAAGAGGTATACAGCTTCCTGATATGTGCCATATGTCCCGTATATGAGAATTATGATCCCGGACTTCCGGATTACGGATTCCTTTATCCGTCATTTAAGGACAGAAGTATGGATGCGGAACACATAGCTGTACTTGGAGATACGCGGTTTATGCCTTGTAAGCTGTAAAGAAAAGTCATAAGAATTTATCATAAAAAAATATTTTAAAAAAAGTAGTTGACAAATAAAAATAATATGTTTATAATCGTAAAAAATTAAACATAACAAACCGATGAAGCGGAAGAAAAAGTATTTTATCGCCAGGAAAGCAAAGCTTTTTCAGCGAGCCCGGGACAGTGTGAGCCGGGTGGTATGAGGAATGCGTGAAGGAAACTTCTTATATGGTCCGCTGAGGGCATGGGGAAAGAGATAACTCAAGTATCCGTGACGTGAGGCATACGTAAGTTGCCGGAGATATGTTGGTATCTTGCAAGAGCACGGGTCATACCGTGAATCAAGGTGGCACCGCGGATAAAAGATTATTATTCGTCCTTGACAGATGTATTTCTGTCAAGGACTTTTATTTTTTCAGGAGGCACAACATGAGCGAGATTTTGGAAAACGCAGTTAAAGGCAGATTCGGTGAGTTTGGAGGACAGTACATCCCCGAAACACTTATGAATGAGATCCACAAGCTTGAGGCAGCTTATGAGCATTACAAAAATGACCCTGAGTTCTGCGCAGAGCTTGATAAGTTAAACAGGGAATATGCAGGCCGTCCCTCACTTCTCTACTATGCGGAGAAGATGACAAGGGACCTGGGCGGTGCAAAAATATACCTTAAGCGTGAGGACTTAAATCATACCGGTTCACATAAGATAAATAACGTACTCGGTCAGGTGCTCTTGGCAAAAAAGATGGGTAAGACCAGAGTCATAGCTGAAACAGGAGCCGGCCAGCACGGTGTGGCCACGGCCACGGCTGCAGCACTTATGGATATGGAATGTGAGATATTCATGGGTGAAGAGGATACCATCAGACAGTCCCTTAACGTATACCGCATGGAGCTGTTAGGAGCAAAGGTACATGCGGTAAAGACCGGTACCAGGGTCCTTAAGGATGCGGTAAATGAGGCGATGCGTGAGTGGACAGGAAGAGTTGATGATACCCTTTACGTACTCGGGTCGGTCATGGGGCCTCATCCCTTCCCTACCATAGTCAGAGACTTCCAGTCAGTTATAAGCAAGGAGAGCAGGGCACAGATCTTAGAAGCAGAAGGAAAGCTTCCTGATGTAGTAATAGCCTGTGTAGGCGGAGGCAGCAATGCGATAGGTTCCTTCTACGAGTACATAAAGGATGAAGGAGTACAGCTTATAGGCTGCGAGGCAGCAGGCTTAGGAGTTGATAATCCCAAGAATGCGGCTACCATGGCAAACGGTTCGCTCGGTATCTTCCATGGTATGAAATCACTTTTCTGTCAGGATAAATACGGACAGATAGCTCCGGTATATTCCATCTCGGCAGGCCTTGATTATCCCGGTATCGGACCCGAGCATGCTTACTTAGCATCCATCGGAAGAGCACAGTATGTACCGATCACCGATGAGGAAGCGGTAAGAGCTTTCGAGTACCTGTCAAAGACAGAAGGCATCATCCCCGCTATCGAGAGCAGCCATGCAGTAGCACATGTAATGAAGATAGCACCTGAGATGCCGAAAGACAGCATCATAGTATGTACCATATCCGGACGAGGCGATAAGGATGTGGCAGCCATAGCACGTTACCGTGGTGTAGAGATATACGAGTGAGGTGAAAAAATGAGCAGGATAAAAAATGCATTTGATAATAAAAAAGCTTTCATAGCTTTCCTTACAGCCGGTGATCCGGATTATGAGACAAGTTTAAACAATTTCAGGGCAGTGATCGAAGCGGGAGCAGATCTGATAGAAGTAGGAATCCCTTTCTCGGATCCCATAGCAGAGGGACCGGTCATCCAGGAGGCCGACATCAGGGCACTTAGTTCAGGCATGACTACCGATAAGGTATTCCGGCTTGTAAAGGATTTAAGAAAAGATTATGATCTTCCGATCGTGTTTATGACATATGCCAATCCGGTATATCACTACGGAGCAGATGAATTCTTTAAAAACGCTTCAGAAGCAGGTGCAGACGGTATCATCATTCCGGACTGTCCTTTTGAGGAGCGTGGGGAGTTTGAAGGAAGTGCAGCAAAGTACGGCATGGATTTCATCTCTATGATAGCGCCCACCAGTGAGGACAGGATAAAGACAATAGCTTCTCAGGCAAAGGGCTTTATATATGTGGTATCTTCCTTGGGTGTTACAGGTGTTAGAAGTGAGATAACCACTGACCTTGATTCCATCATAAAGCTTATCAAGGAAGCTACCGATACACCCGCAGCCATCGGCTTCGGTATCAGTACACCAGCTCAGGCAGCTGAGATGTCAAAGAAGGCTGACGGCGTGATAGTAGGTTCGGCCATGGTAAGGATAGTGGCTGAGAACGGCAAGGATGCACCCGCAAAACTTGCAGAGTATGTAAAGTCAATGAAAGCAGGAATAAATATATGAAGATCGAACCCGGTACAGTAAAAATGAGAGAGCTTGCGGAAAAGAAAGAATACAGGATCATGCCTGTAAGTGCCGAGCTCTTATCCGATTTTATAACACCTATCGAAGTGTTGAGAAAGCTTAAAAACGTATCAAAGCATTGCTACATGCTTGAGTCTGCGGGCTCTGACATGAAATGGGGCAGATACACCTTCTTAGGCTTTGATCCCAAGCTTTGCATCACCTGTATAGACGGGGAGCTTAAAGCAGGAGATGTAAAGATTAAAACCGATAATCCCTCGGATTATATCAGACAGATTCTGGCTGAATACAAGAGCGTGCGTTTTGATAACCTGCCTCCTTTTACAGGCGGTCTCGTAGGTTATTTCGCATTTGACTACTTAGGCTACAGCGAGCCCGAGGCAAAAAGAAATCCCGAGGACACCGAAGGCTTCAATGATGTAGACCTCATGCTGTTTGATAAGGTTATAGCATTTGACAATGTCTGCCAGAAGATTATCATTATCGTTAACATGAAGCTTGACGAAGGTATGACAGGATACAATAAAGCCGCTATGGAGATCAAGCACTTAGCAGACCTTATCAAGAATGGCGAAAAGAAGCAGGAAAAGCCCGGAAAGCTTATGGGCAGTGTCACTCCTCTTTTTGAAAAGCAGGAATTCTGCGATATGGTTAAGAAAGCCAAGAAGTACATCTATGAGGGCGATATCTTCCAGATAGTGCTTTCGAACAGACTGAGTGCTCCTTTTGAGGGCAGCCTGCTTAATACATACAGGATGCTGAGAACAGTTAATCCTTCACCTTATATGTTCTACTTCTCCGGTACGGATATAGAAGTAGCGGGTGCTTCTCCCGAAACACTTGTAAAATTGGAAGACGGTGTACTCCATACCTTCCCCTTGGCAGGTACCAGACCCCGCGGCAAGACAGAGGAAGAGGACAACAGGCTTGAGGCAGAACTGCTTAAGGATGAAAAAGAGCTTGCAGAGCACAATATGCTGGTAGACTTAGGGCGAAACGACTTAGGTAAGATCAGTAAATTCGGTACGGTAAGTGTGGAAAAGCTCCACAGCATAGAGCGTTTTTCACATGTAATGCATATCGGCTCTACTGTCAGAGGCGAGATAAGGGATGATAAGGATGCACTTGATGCCATAGAGGCAGTGCTTCCAGCAGGTACACTTTCAGGCGCTCCCAAGATCAGAGCCTGCCAGCTTATAGGAGAGCTTGAGAATAACAAGCGCGGTATCTACGGCGGTGCTATCGGATATATAGATTTTACCGGTAATATGGACACATGTATCGCTATCAGGATCGCATATAAGAAAAACGGCAAGGTATTTGTAAGAAGCGGTGCAGGTATCGTAGCCGACTCCGATCCGGAGAAAGAATTTGAAGAGTGCATGAACAAGGCCAGGGCTTCGCTTACCGCCCTTACCTTAGCCGAGGGGGTGGAAGAATGATACTCTTGATCGATAATTATGACAGCTTTTCCTATAACCTTTACCAGTATTTAGGAGAACTTACACAGGATATAAAAGTTATAAGAAATGACGAAAAGACTATAGAAGAGATAAGGGAGATGCATCCCTCTCACATAGTTATATCACCCGGTCCCGGAAGACCTGAAAATGCAGGTGTGATAGTGGATGTGGTGCGTGAACTCGGAAAAGATATCCCGATACTCGGTGTATGTTTGGGACACCAGGCGATATGCCTCGCATTTGATGCAACAGTTACCTACGCATCAAAGCTTATGCACGGAAAACAGTCGATAGCGCACCTTGACAGGACCGCTCCCATATTTATGGATTGCAGCGAAAACACACCTGTGGCACGTTACCACTCTTTAGCGGTAAAGAAGGAAACACTTCCGGATGAGTTAAAGGTGATAGCTGAAACCGAAGACGGTGAGATAATGGGAGTAATGCATAAGAAATACCCGATATACGGTGTCCAGTTCCATCCGGAATCCATAATGACACCTGAAGGCAAGAGAATGTTAAAGAATTTTCTTGAAGACTGATGAGATATAAACAGATCAAATACAGAAAGGACAAATACCACTATGATAAAAGAAGCCATCGTTAAGATCGTAAACAAAGAGGATTTAAGTTATACAGAAGCATACACCGTTATGAATGAGATCATGAGCGGTGAGACCACACCCACACAGAATGCCGCATTTCTGGCAGCACTTTCCACCAAGAGCGCAAGGGCAGAGACTACAGATGAGATAGCAGGCTGTGCAGCAGCCATGCGTGATCATGCCACAAAGGTTGAGACAGGTATGGATGTACTTGAGATAGTAGGTACCGGCGGAGATAATGCAGGAAGCTTTAATATTTCCACCACTACAGCCATCATCACAGCATCTGCAGGCATAAAGGTTGCCAAGCACGGAAATCGTGCAGCATCATCACTCTGCGGAACTGCTGACTGTCTTGAAGCATTGGGTGTAAATATCGACCAGAGCCCCGAGAAGTGTGTGGAAATGCTTAAGGAAGCAGGCATGTGCTTCTTCTTCGCACAGAAATATCACACCTCCATGAAATATGTAGGAGCTATCAGACGTGAGCTTGGATTCAGGACCGTATTCAATATCTTAGGACCTCTTACCAATCCCGCTTCTCCTTCAATGCAGCTTTTAGGTGTATATGACGGTTACCTTGTAGAGCCCTTGGCACAGGTACTTGTTAACTTAGGTATCAAGCGTGGTATGGTAGTATACGGAACAGATAAGCTTGACGAGATATCCCTTTCCGCACCCACCAAAGTCTGCGAGATCAAGGACGGATGGTTCAAGTCCTTTACCATCACTCCCGAGGAGTTTGGTTTTGAAAGATGCAGCAAGGACGACTTAAAGGGCGGCACACCCGCTGAAAATGCGCAGATCACCCGTGACATCCTTGACGGAGTAAAGGGACATAAGAGAAACGCAGTACTTATGAACGCAGGTGCAGCACTTTATATAGGCGGCAAGGCTGAAAGCTTTAAGGAAGGTATAGAGCTTGCAAAAGAACTTATCGATTCCGGCAAGGCTAAGGCAACCTTAGAGAAGATGATCGAGGTCAGCAACAGATAATGAACATACTGGAAGAAATCGCAGCATACGCAAAAACACGTGTTGCAGAGGCAAAACAGCATATATCAACTGAAGAGTTAAGGGAAAAAGCCATCTCCATGCCCAAGGGCAGTTTCGAATTTGAAAAAGCTCTTTCCAAACCAGGCCTTTCCTTTATATGTGAATGTAAAAAGGCATCACCTTCAAAAGGCATTATAGCCGAGGATTTTCCTTATCTTGACATAGCTAAGGAATACGAGGCGGCAGGTGCCGATGCCATATCCGTGCTTACCGAGCCAAAGTGGTTCCTCGGGAAAAACGAATACTTAAAAGAGATATCCGTTGAGATTGATATCCCGATCATAAGAAAAGACTTTACAGTAGACGAATACATGATATATGAGGCAAAGGTGCTGGGAGCTTCGGCAGTTCTTTTGATAGTATCGATACTGAGTGCCGAACAGATCAAAAAGTACATTGGTATCTGTGACGAGCTGGGACTTTCTGCATTAGTTGAGTGTCATGATGCAGCTGAGATAGAAACTGCCGTATCCTGCGGCGCACGTATAATCGGAGTGAACAACCGAAATCTTAAGGACTTCAGCGTTGACATAGAGCTTTCAAAACGCCTGCGTGATACTGTACCGGAAGGGATCACATTTGTATCCGAAAGCGGAGTAAAGGGTCCCGATGACATTAAGCTGGTAAAAGCTACAGGAGCCAATGCGGTACTTATCGGTGAAGCTCTTATGAGAGCTGAAGACAAAAAAGAAATGCTTAACCGTTTTAAGGAGATATATGACGAAAATTAAGCTTTGCGGCCTAAGAAGAGCGGAGGATATAGAAGCAGCCGTGCTCCTTAAGCCGGAATATATCGGATTTGTTTTTTATAAGAAGAGTAAAAGATACATTTCTCCCGAAGAGGCACATATTTTAAAAAGTATCCTGGATACGGATCATATAAAGGCTGTCGGTGTGTTTGTAAACGAAAATCCGAAAACCGTGGCCGATCTTCTGGAAAAAGGAATAATAGATATAGCCCAGCTTCACGGTGTTGAGGATGAGTCATATATAAAGGCTTTACGGAAGCTCACGGACAGACCTCTTATAAAAGCATTTAAGATAAAAACAAAAGAAGACCTTAAAAAAGCCGAAGCCTCGAGTGCCGACATGATACTGCTTGATGCCGGTATGGGAGACGGAGTAAGCTTTGACTGGGATTTACTTAAGAGCTTTAGCCGGCCTTATATCCTGGCCGGCGGGCTGGACCCGCTGAATGTAAAGGATGCGGTGGAAAAACTCCATCCGTACGGAGTGGATGTGAGCTCCGGTATAGAGACTGCAGGGGTAAAGGATATTGATAAAATGAGGGAATTTGTATTCCGTGTACGGGGTTAGGCTTTTAAATTATCCGTAATGTATTATCTTGTTTTTCTAAATGAACACATTGTATTTTAAAAAGATATATAGTAAAATAAGTCCCAGAGTAATTTAGGACTTATTTTTTTATCCTTAAGCGTAGGCGAAGGATCTTACTAACGGAGGTTTGTATGGAGAAGAGATTTATTGAGAATCTGGGTGTAAGCACATCACTGCTCGGTTTCGGTTGTATGAGACTGCCGCAGAAAGACGGAAAGATCGATGAGGTTCTGGCTGAGAAGTGTATCGACAAGGCATATGCTGCCGGTGTTAATTATTTTGATACCGCATTTCCTTATCATAACGGGGAAAGCGAGCCTTTTGTGGGAAGAGTTCTGGATAAGTATCCGAGGGACAGCTATTTCCTTGCTACCAAGCTTCCCTGCTGGAATGTAAAGACCTTAGACGATGCTAAGAGGATATTCCAGAATCAGCTTGACAGATTGCATAAGACATATGTTGATTTCTTCCTTTTACATGCACTTGATATTAACCGTTTTCACCAGATGCGTGACCTCGGAGTTATCGAGTACCTTAAGGAAGAACAGGCAAACGGCAGGATAAAGTTCTTTGGTTTTTCATTCCATGACGGATTTGATTCGTTCAAAGAGATAATAGAATACAGGAAATGGGATTTCTGCCAGATACAGTTCAACTATATGGATACCGAAGAGCAGGCCGGAATGAAGGGTGTTCAGCTGGCTGAGAGTCTCGGCGTTCCGCTGGTTATCATGGAGCCCGTAAAGGGCGGTTCACTGGCTAACCTGCCCGAGGATGTTACCACTGAATTTAAGCGCCTTGCTCCCGATGCATCGACAGCATCATGGGCACTGCGTTTTGTAGGTTCATTTGACAATATCAAGGTAATCCTTTCCGGTATGTCGGATGAGGCTCAGGTAGATGACAATCTTAAGACATTTAGCTCCTTCAAGAAGCTCAGTCCTGAAGAGATGAAGGCTGTTACGGATACGGCAGATGCATTAAAGAGACGTGTATTTAACGGATGTACCGGATGCCGTTACTGTATGCCCTGCCCGAACGGCGTAGATATCCCGAGAAACTTTAAGATATGGAATACTTACGGTATGTATCAGAACACCGGACATGCTAAGTGGGAGTGGTCAATGGTAGCCGATGACCAGAAAGCTAAGAACTGTGTACAGTGCGGTCTGTGCGAGACAGCTTGTCCTCAGCACTTAAGCATCAGGGATGATCTTACAAGATTACAGGATATGCTTGATGCATTAAAATAATAGAATGAAAGAAGTAAGATAAAATGGAAGCCGTCAGAAAAATGAGGAGGAAAAATCTGCTTATAATAACCGTATTGATCATAGCGGTTATTGTATTGGCGCTGGTATGTATGTTTACCGGTTCTTCCGACATGTCTTTTTCTGACGGCTTAAATGCGCTTTTTGGTGAGGGAACCTCTGCTCATATAAGGATAATAAGGAATATCCGTATCCCGAGAGTGCTGGCTGCTATCATAGCCGGTGCAGGTCTTTCGATATCAGGACTTATCATGCAGACGAACCTTAACAATGCCATGGCGTCCCCTGCTACGCTGGGAGTTTCAAACGCTGCGGTATTCGGAGCCAATCTTTCCATCATAGCATTTGCCGGCGGCTTTTTGTCTGCGGGAAGCAGGGTGGAGAACTATCTGACAGGAGTTAATCCGTATTCCACATCACTTGTGGCATTTCTGTTTTCCACGCTTTCGATACTTTTAATACTCGGATTATGCAGGCTTAAATCTTTTAGCCCCGGTGTGGTAGTATTGGCAGGTATAGCCATAGGCTCCGTGTGGACCGCGGCTACTACACTGCTTCAGTTCTATGCTACGGATACAGGGCTGTCAGCAGCTGTCATATGGAATTTCGGAGATCTGGGAAGAGCAACATATAAGACGGATATCATCATGGCTTTGGTAGTGGGGGCGGGCCTGATATTATTCATAATACTCAGCTGGAGATTTAATGCACTTTTAAGCGGCGACTCTTCAGCGAAAAGCGTAGGTGTAAACGTTTCAAGGTTACGGTTTTTCAGCATGCTTGCGGCATCACTCATTACCGCCGTATGTGTATCTTTTTTGGGTATTATCGGATTTGTCGGTATTATCTGCCCGCACGTGGCTAAAAAGCTGCTGGGAAAAGATCACAGGGTATCGATACCGGCTTCGGCCATGCTCGGCAGTATATTGCTTTTGACAGCCGATACAATATCAAGAAGCATGGGTAACGGATCTGCCATACCTGTAGGAGCGGTAACTTCCATGCTCGGAGCACCTTTCTTCCTTGCTGTGATATTTTTCAGAAAGGGGGACAGGGCCTGATGTTAAACATAAAAGATCTCACTTTCAGATATTCGCGGAAATCTCCCGCCGTACTTGACAGCTTAAATCTTTCGTTAAAAGACGGCGAGACGGGTGTATTGCTTGGAAAAAACGGCTCGGGAAAAACCACACTTTTTAAAACGATACTCGGCTTTGAAAAACCTGAGTCCGGACAGATAGAATTTAACGGCAAAAATCTTTTGAAGATGAGCCGCAGGGAGAGAGCGGAACAGATAGCTTATGTTCCACAGGACATACAGTTCGGCGGCCTTACGGTATTTGATACGGTACTTTTGGGGAGATTGCCGTATTTTGGGCTTAAGGCTTCAAAAGAGGATGAAGAGATCACTATGAGGATCTTAAATGAGATGGGAATTTCCGATCTTATCGCCCGTAATACTGAGGAACTCTCCGGAGGAGAGAGACAGAAAGTGGCCATAGCAAGAGCACTTGTACAGGAGCCTGAGCTTTTGGTGTTTGATGAACCTACAGGTAATCTCGATATAGCAAACGAACAGCTCATATTAAAGGAGATAATCAGAGTAGCAAAAGAAAAAGGTGTCGGAGTACTCACATCTTTACATGATCTGAATCAGGCTCTAAGTATAGGAGATGTATTTTTCTTCATGAAAGAAGGGAAAATACGCTATTCGGGTGACAGCTCGGCGGTAACTGAGCAGGTTATAAATGAAATCTATGATGCGGATGTAAATATCATCGAGCATAAAGATAGAAAAATAATCATAAACGGGGGACTATAATGAAACTGAAGAAAATTGCAGCATTATTTATGGCTGCCGTACTGGTATTCTGCCTGTGCGCATGCTCGGGTAATAAGGAGGAGAAAAAACCCGATCCGACCGGTACGATAACCGAAACACCCACGGAGGCAGTAACGGAAGCACCTACTGCGGATGTTACCGAGACTCCTACGGAAGCAGTAACGGAAACACCTACTGAGGCTGTAACCGAAGCTCCTACTGAAGCTCCTGCTCCCAAGGAAGTTGTAGTAACCGACATGATCGGAAGAGAAGTGACCGTTATCCCCGGTTCATACAAGAGAGTTGTATGTATCGGTGCAGGCGCACTCAGGATGTACTGCTATGTAGGTGACGTAAACCTGCTTTGCGGTGTTGAGGACATAGACAACGAAAGCTTAGCTGAGAGACCTAAGATGTTCGATGCTTCACCCAGACCCTATGTACTGGCTTACGGTGATGTATTCAGCACACTTTCTTCATGCGGCGTGGGCGGACCTAACGCTCAGGCGGCTGAAGCTGAAAAGATCCTTTCATGTAACCCTGATATAGTTATTTCAGAGTATGAGGATGTTGAAAAAGAAGACGCACTTCAGGAACAGCTCGGAGTACCTGTTATTACCATGAAAGCAGGTTTCGGCGGAGTATTTGATACTCCTTTCAAGGATTCCATGAAGCTGCTCGGTACTATTTTCGGGCAAGAAGCAAAGGCAGAATCACTGGTAAGCTTTATTGAAGCAGAGACTGCCGATATCGTTTCAAGAACTAAAGATGTGGCAGATGATGCTAAGCCTTCGGTATATATCTGCGGACTCGGCAACTGGGGAACCACCAACCATCTGATGACAGCTCAGAATTATAATGTTTTCAGTATTGCAAATGTAAGTAACACAGTAAACGATCTTGAAAAGGGCGGAATCCAGCCTATAGAAGAGGAGAAGTTTATCTCTTTGGGTGACAGCATGGATATCATGTTCATTGATGCAGCCGCTGTAAAAAATATAAAGCCCCTGTATCAGGAAAAGCCGGACATGTTTGATGAGTGCAAGGCATGGAAGAACGGTGAGGTATATCTTGAGATGGCGTATAATTCTTACTATACCAATTTTGAGATAGCACTGATCAACACATGGTTCATAGCTAAAACTGTTTATCCGGATGCTTTTGCTGATGTGGATATTACTGCAAAGACCAATGAGATCACAAAGGCATTTTTGGGAAAAGAACTCGCAGATGCGATGTTTTCTAAGCCTGCAAGCTTTGGCGGATACCAGAAGATAAATACCGAAGAATTTTTTAAGTGATTTAAAATTCACTCTTGACAATCATTTTATGAAAGAGTAAAATATTTTTTCAGTGAAGCAAAGGTGTTTCGTTCCATGAGGGACGAGACACCTTTTTTTGTGTGAAAAGCGAATGCCATCAGTGCAAGCTTGCTTGAGTAAGGAAAGGAGCTCATATGACAAAGTACATTTTTGTTACAGGCGGTGTAGTATCAGGACTTGGAAAAGGTATCACGGCAGCTTCCTTAGGACGTCTTCTTAAGGCAAGAGGATTAAAGGTAGCAGCCCAGAAGCTTGATCCGTATATAAATGTAGATCCGGGTACCATGAGCCCCTACCAGCATGGCGAGGTATATGTCACCGAGGACGGTGCGGAAACGGACCTTGACCTGGGACACTATGAGCGTTTTATTGATGAGGACTTAAATAAATATTCGAACCTTACCACCGGTAAGGTTTACTGGAATGTATTAAATAAGGAAAGAGCGGGGGAATATCTGGGCAAAACCGTACAGGTAATCCCGCATATCACTAACGAAATCAAAGAGTTTGTATACAGGGTAGGCAAAAAGACTAACGCCGATGTGGTCATCACAGAGATAGGCGGTACCATAGGTGATATCGAGTCCCAGCCCTTTATAGAGGCGGTACGTCAGATATCACTCGAGGTAGGCAGGGAGAACAGTCTGTTCATCCATGTAACACTTGTACCTTTCCTTCATGCATCCGAGGAGCATAAATCAAAGCCCACCCAGCACTCCGTAAAAGAGCTTCAGGGAATGGGTATCAACCCTAACATCATAGTGCTCAGAAGTGACGAACCGTTAGAGGACGATATATTCAGGAAAATAGCACTTTTCTGTAATGTTAAGGAAGACTGTGTTATAGAAAACGTAACTCTTCCCTGTCTGTATGAAGCACCGTTAATGCTTGAACGTTCACATTTCTCAGGCGTTGTATGCCGTGAGCTTAAGATAGATGCTCCGGAGCCTGATCTGGCAGAGTGGACAGATATGGTGGAAACGATCAAGTCGCGTACACAGAATGTGACCATAGGTCTTGTAGGAAAATATGTGGCACTTCATGATGCATACCTGTCGGTAGCAGAGGCACTCCGACATGCGGGATTTTACCATAACGCACATGTAGATATAGCCTGGATCGATTCTGAAGAGATCACGCGTGAAAATGCAGCTGAGAAGCTGTACGGACTGGACGGTATCATACTTCCCGGCGGTTTTGGCAACCGTGGTATAGAGGGGATGATCGAGGCGGAAAGATACGCAAGAGAAAAAAATATTCCGTACTTTGGTATATGTCTCGGAATGCAGATAATGGTCATTGAATATGCAAGAAATGTAGTCGGAATAGCTGATGCAAATTCAGGCGAGTTTGATGATGACTGCAAGAACAAAGTTATAGATTTCATGCCCGGACAAAATAATGAGATAAATAAGGGCGGAACACTCCGACTTGGCGCATATCCCTGCCGCATAAAGCCCGGGACAAAGATGGAGGAATGTTACGGAAGCCTGAACATCAGTGAAAGACACAGACACCGTTACGAGGTTAACAATGATTACAGAGACAGACTGGAAGCAGCCGGCATGGTTTTAAGCGGACTTTCTCCTGACGGTAATCTTGTAGAGACCGCAGAACTTCCGGACAGGTGCTTCCATGTGGGAGTACAGTATCATCCCGAGTTTAAGAGTCGTCCGAATAAAGCTCATCCGTTGTTCAAGGGCTTTATCGGAGCAGCATTAAAACTGAAGCTTAAACTATAATATACGCCGTAATACACAGCAGTAAACTAAAGCACATTGAAAGTTTTTTGTATATAGAGGCACAACATGAGCATACATGAGGAATGTGGAGTTTTCGGAGTATATTCGGAAAAAGAAACGGATGTGGCGGGGCTTTCCTATTACGGATTATACGCACTTCAGCACAGAGGTCAGGAAAGCTGCGGAATAGTAGTAAACAAGGATGGATTGTTTTACTCACATAAGGATTTGGGACTGGTGAGTGAGGTTTTCTCTGAAAACATCCTTGAAAGTCTGCCTGTCGGAAATATGGCGGTAGCACATGTAAGATACGGTACGACAGGAGCGACAAACAGGGCAAATATCCAGCCTATAGAAGTCAACCATCAAAAGGGCAGGATGGCACTGGCACATAACGGCAACCTTTCAAATGCATATAAGCTCAGAAGTGAACTTGAAATGCAGGGAGCTATATTCCATACCACCAGCGATACCGAGACCATAGCTTACTATATTACCAGAGAGCGTATCAGATCGGCTTCCATAGAGGAAGCTGTGGAAAAGGCCATGAAGTACCTTGAAGGAGCATATTCCCTGGTCATCATGTCGGCTCAGAAGCTCATATGTGTAAGAGATCTGCTTGGATTCAGACCCTTATGTTACGGCAGGACAGCGGACGGAACATATATAGTAGCTTCCGAATCCTGTGCTCTCCGTGCCGTAGGCGCAAAGCTTATAAGAGATGTAGATCCCGGAGAGATACTGGTATTCTATAATGGTGAAGTAAAATCCATTAAGACATGCGGATCGGTATCTCAAAGCATAAATGATGATAAAAAGAAAATCTGTGTTTTCGAATACATATATTTTGCAAGACCCGATTCGATCATAGACGGAGTATCCGTCCATGCATCCCGAGTGAGAGCGGGTAAGATACTTGCACAGGAACACCCGGCCGATGCCGATATAGTTATAGGCGCACCTGACTCAGGACTGGATGCGGCTTTAGGTTTTTCGGAACAGTCAGGTATCCCTTACAGGATGGGATTCATAAAAAACAAATATATAGGACGTACATTTATCTCACCTACAAAAAAGACCAGAGTGGACGGAGTAAAGATAAAGCTTGCGGTTTTAGACGAGGTGGTAAGGGACAAAAGAGTAGTCCTTGTGGATGATTCGATAGTCAGAGGTACCACGATGGGGCGCGTGGTCAAGCTCTTAAGAGATGCCGGAGCGAAGGAAGTGCATGTAAGGATTTCCTCGCCGCCATTCCTGCATCCCTGCTATTACGGCACCGATATAGATTCGGAAAAAAATCTTGTAGCATGCCACCATACCGTCCCTGAGATATGTGATATAATAGGAGCTGATTCATTAGGTTATTTCCCTGTGGAAAGGTTAGGAGAACTTACCGGTGGCAAAGGTTATTGCGACGCCTGCTTTACCGGCGGTTATCCGACCACGATCCCCGATGATTCGGGAAAGGACCGCTTCGAACAGCCCTTGAAAGGATCAATATCATGAGTAAAAAACGTAAATTAATCACGGAAACAGGACAGGAATATTCAGGATACGGCTTCGGTTCCGATGCAAGCCGTGTCTGCGAGCTCGTATTTAATACCTCCATGGCGGGATATCAGGAGATTGTATCAGATCCCTCATATACCTACCAGGCCATAGTTATGTCATATCCTCTGATCGGCAATTACGGTATGGCCGAGGATGATTATGAGTCGGAGTTTTTAAGTGCCGGAGCTCTGATAGTCCATGAATATAATGACATTCCGAGCAACTTCAGAAGTATTAACACATTGTCGGAAGTGATGGAAAAATATGATGTGCCGGGTCTTTACGGTATCGATACCAGAAAGCTGGTACGATTCATAAGAAATAACGGAAGCTGCAAGGCGCTTATCACAGATGATACCACAACCCTGGAAGAAGGGCTGGGTATCCTTAAAAAGACATCAATCCCTACTGATGCTGTAAGTAAGGTAAGCTGCAGCAATGCATGGAAGTCAAGAGTAATACTGAGCCAGGCATCTGCGCAGTCTGTAGGGACCAAGCCCGTGATAGTAAAGAAAAAACATATCGTGGCCATAGACTGCGGTATGAAGAAAAATATAGTTAGTTCTCTGAATGCCATGGGGCTGGATGTTACTATAGTACCTTGGAATACTGACAGTGAAGCAATAAAGAAGCTTCATCCGGACGGTATATTCGTATCGAACGGACCGGGCAACCCCGAAGATGTACCCGAAACCATCGCAACCATCAAAAAGCTTATCGGAGAATATCCGATATTCGGAATATGTCTCGGACATCAGCTGATCTCACTTGCATACGGTGCAAAAACCTATAAGCTGAAATTCGGACACCGCGGAGGAAATCATCCGGTTAAAAACCTGCTTACGGGAAAGATAGAGATCACATCACAGAATCATTCCTATGCGGTTGATGTGGAAAGTGTAAAGAACACACCGCTTGAAATAACACACATCAACATTCTGGATAACACAGTGGAAGGTGTAAGGTGCGTGAACGACAAAGTTATGAGTGTTCAGTATCATCCCGAAAGTGCTCCCGGTCCCCGTGACGGCAGCTACCTGTTCGGAGAGTTTCTTAAACTATTATAATCGATCAGAGGGACGGTTCTCTGATTGAAAAAGGCATACATTGGAAATGTCATCCTGAGGGTGAATCCCGAAGGATCTTATAGAATTAGAAAAAACTGAGGAAAAGATCATGCCGAAAAGAACGGACATCAAAAAACTTCTTGTAATAGGTTCAGGACCTATAGTAATAGGCCAGGCAGCGGAATTTGACTACGCCGGAACTCAGGCGTGTCTGGCATTAAAGGAAGAGGGCTATGAAGTAGTGCTCTGTAATTCGAATCCTGCTACCATCATGACGGATACTGCTATAGCAGACAAGGTTTATATGGAGCCGCTGACTCTTGAGTACATAGCCAAGATCATCCGTTACGAAAGACCCGATGCCATACTTCCGGGACTTGGCGGACAGACAGGACTGAACCTGGCCATGCAGCTTGAGAAAAAAGGAATACTTGCCGAATGCGGTACGGAGCTTTTGGGAACAAAGAGTTCCAGTATTGAGATGGCAGAGGACAGGGAGCTTTTTAAGGAATTATGCGAAAGGCTGAATGAGCCGGTGCTTCCGTCCGATATAGCACATTCGATAGAAGAAGGACTAAAGGTAGCCAAATCGATCGGTTTCCCTGTAGTCCTTCGTCCTGCATTTACATTAGGCGGTACTGGCGGCGGATTTGCGGAAAATGAAACCGAATTTGAAGAGATAATGAAGAACGCCCTGAAGCTTTCACCCGTTCATCAGGTGCTTATTGAAAAGAGCATTAAGGGCTTTAAGGAAATAGAGTATGAGGTAATGCGTGATTCAAACGATACCGCGATCACCATCTGTAACATGGAAAACCTCGATCCTGTAGGTATCCATACCGGAGACTCCATAGTAGTATGTCCCTCACAGACACTTACCAACAAGGAATACCAGATGCTCCGTGATTCCGCACTTAAGATCATCAGAGCTCTTGAGATAGAAGGCGGCTGCAATGTACAGTTCGCACTGGATCCCAATTCGTTTGACTACTATCTGATAGAGGTTAACCCCAGAGTATCACGTTCATCAGCACTTGCCTCAAAGGCTTCGGGATATCCTATCGCAAGAGTTTCCGCTAAGATCGGTATCGGCATGACTCTGGATGAGATAATGCTTGCCAACACACCGGCATCGTTTGAACCGGCACTTGACTACATAGTTACCAAGATGCCCCGTTTCCCGTTTGATAAATTTGCGGATGCAAACAATACACTTGGTACCCAGATGAAGGCCACCGGCGAAGTCATGAGCATAGGCCGCTGTTTTGAAGAGAGCCTGCTTAAGGCCATCCGTTCGCTTGAGACCGGAGAATGCCATCTGTATTGCAAGAAGTTTGATGATTATTCTACGATAGAACTCGGAAAGTATATCATAAACGGAACAGATGACCGTATCTTTGCCATAGGCGAACTCATAAGACGCGGCTGCGAAACAGAGACTATACATGATATTACGAAGATCGACAGCTTTTTCCTGGA
>CACYIR010000002.1 GCA_902774525.1 uncultured Lachnospiraceae bacterium | reverse complement strand
GAGGTAGATAGGGCAGGTGTGGAAGTACGGTAACGTATGGAGCTGACTGCTACTAATAGGCCGAGGGCTTGACCTGAAGGTTTTCCGGGAAGGATGTCCTTCTTGTTCTTTATGATATCAGTTTTTCATTGACAAAATGAGATTTCTGTATTAAATTAATATCGTAATATTGAAGAGACGAAATATTATATTTCGTTTTTTTAATATCATAAATGTATAATCCTCGATAGCTCAATGGCAGAGCATTCGGCTGTTAACCGAAGGGTTGTTGGTTCGAGCCCAACTCGGGGAGTTTAAAAACCTGTCATATTGGCAGGTTTTTTTGTTTTCCTCGATAGCTCAATGGCAGAGCATTGCGGCGCGTTCCCTAGGTAGCGTTTGTGAGGAATGGAAGCGCGCCACGGCTGTTAACCGAAGGGTTGTTGGTTCGAGCCCAACTCGGGGAGTTAAAAAAGCACAGAGCTTTTGCTCTGTGCTTTTTGAGTTTATAACATTTATTGTTTAAACATTATTTAACAGTTACACTCTTCTTATCTGAGTTAGTGATCTTGGTCCATTTCTTATTTACATAAGCCTTAACTGCAAATGTATATTCGGTACCTTTTTCCCTGCCCTTGATCGAAATAGAAGTTTTCTTGGTAGTCTTAACTGTTTTAGCCTTGCCGTCTACATACTCTACAACTCTGTACTTTGTTGCGCCTTCAACCTTATCCCACTTGAGAGTGATCTTGCCTTTCTTGGAAGATGCTGTAACAACGGGCTTTGTTGATGCGGTTTTTCCGGAAGACTTGCTGATGCTGTCGATCACTTTCTGTACTTCTTTTGCATAAGCCTTAGCGCCGTCCTCGTTGGGATGAAGTGAATAAGCACTTACCAGACCGGAATTAAGATCTTCAGCCTGACGGCCTACGATTACTTTGTTGATATATGCATCGGAAGTAAATGCTTCATGACCTTTGAACGCTTCTTCTACTGATACAAAGTAGATATTTAAACCTTCTTTGCTGCATTCATCTACGAGTCCTTTGATAACTTCGTTTAACTTGCTTGCATACTCATTTACTTTCTGAGCTGTTTCAGCAGAAACTGTTTTTCCCATGAAGGTGAATCCTTCGGCATTTAAAAGAGTGGGATATCCTGCGACTATTATAGAAGCCTGCTTGCCTGCTTTTTCAGCTATGTCCAGATAATTCTGCTTGATGGCATCCTTTATGGAAGAAACGGTTTTGCCGTTCTTTTCATGCTTTTCGGTAAGAGCTATCCAGGTCTGTTCAAGCTGTTCATCTAACTTTTCGGGTTCCATTATCGCGGTATACATGATATCGGAGAATCCGACATCATTTCCGCCTATGCTTATAGTTACGAAATCAACAGCGCCTGCACCGTACAGCTTCTCAACCTTATCGAATACTTCAAGCTGGGGTGTAAGATTTTTGGAACCTTCGATCCCGTCATAATTATATGATTTTTTCTGTCCTTCATAAAGATCGACTGTTTCGGCTCCGGATGAAGCTACGAAGAACCAGTTGTCATCCTTTACCATTTTCTTGCCGTCGACTTTAAGCTGTCCTGACCAGACTTTTTTCGATCTGTGAGCCAGCCAGTCTTCATCCTCTACCTTTTCTTCAGTAGGATTATCCTGACCGAAGAAGGGTTCTATTCCTTCACCTGATGAATAAGAATCACCGAGTGATACTACGATTTTCTTGCCTGCTGATGTGGCAGCTTTTGCGTCTACCGGCTCGGTAAAACTAAGACCGGTAAGTACGAGTGCCATAACAGTTACAAGTGTTAATACCCGTTTTATTATTTTTTTCATAAGCATATTCCTTTCTTAAATTTTCTTACTATCAGAATATTCTCTTTTTGCCGAAATGTCAAGGAATATTACAGCGTTAATAAATATATAACAGAAGAGTGTGCGGCATTGACTTTATCTGTTTATTATTATAGAATAGAAGCGTTGAAAATAAAGACAAGAGGAAGAAAAAATGACTCCTACGATACTTATTGTCGAAGATGATAATATGATCAACAACCTGATAAAGGAAGCCCTGGAGAACAGCGATTATAAATGCATACAGGCATTTTCCGGAACCGAAGACATCCCGGTCATAGTGGTATCCGCAAAAGACAGCATAGATTCTAAGGTAGAGCTCTTAAGAAGCGGAGCGGATGATTATCTTACCAAACCTTTTGATATAAAAGAGCTAGAAGTAAGAGTTGAAGTCCGTTTAAGAAAATACCATGAGATGAACGGAAGTGACGGAGAGACGGGCAGGGACGGCAGCGATAACGGTACCCGGACCAATGCATCAGCATCGGAAGATAACAGCATCCATTCAATATATTATAAAGAACTTGAGCTTAATCCGGTCGACTATTATGTAAAGGTAAACGGAAACCTGCTGGATCTGACAAAGCATGAGTTTAGGATTTTAGAACTTTTGGTAAAGAACCCGTCAAGGGCCTTTTCAAAGCAGGCCATATATGATTATGCCTGGGATGATGTGTATATAGGAGAGGATAAGACCATAAACGTACATGTCAGCAATATAAGAAAAAAGCTTAAAGCTTACACCGATACGGAATATATAGATACCGTATGGGGGATAGGTTTTAAATTAAAAAACTAACATATTTCTTTACACTTTCTTTAACATTTGTTGGCGATTAATTTAATATTCATTGATATACTTATATGCGGTTGGTTGAGGAACAGTTTCCCGGCCTGCCGCATGTTTTATGTTAAACGGTAATTAAACATGTATTTTACAGGAGAACAAGGAGAGAAAAATGTCGTACATTCTTGAAACGGAAAACATGACAAAAGCCTATGGGAAAAAGAAAGCCCTTGATAATGTATCAATCCATGTAGAAAAGGGTGATATATACGGACTTGTAGGCCGTAACGGTGCAGGAAAGACTACGCTCATGAAGATTACGGGCGGTCTTGCAAATGCTACATCGGGCAGCTATTCACTGTTCGGGAAAAAGAAAAATGAGCTCGGAGATCTCTCAAAAAAGGTCGGACTGCTGATAGAAGATCCGGGACTGCTTCCCAATATAAGCGGAGTGGAAAATCTGTGGCTTAAATGCATGGTGCTCGGCATAAAGGATAAGAACGAACCGAAGAGACTCATGGAAATGGTCGGGCTCGGTGATGTATTAAAACTTCGTACCAAAAAGTATTCCTTCGGTATGAAGCAGAGATTGGGACTTGCCCTGGCGCTGATCGGCAATCCCGAGCTCGTGATCCTCGATGAGCCGATAAACGGATTTGATCCTCAGGGTATTAAGCAGGTAAGAGAACTGATCCTTAAGAAAAAAGAAGAAGGTACAACATTTATCATATCAAGCCATATACTGGGTGAGCTTTCAAGGATAGCTACCAAGTACGGATTTATCAATAACGGAAAGCTGATAGAGGAAAGTACCAGAGAATCACTCATGGAAAAGTGCAGATCGAAGATAGAGCTCATACCCGATGATGTGCCTAAGGCATGCACGATCCTGGAAAAGATAGGTTTTAAGGATTATAAGATAAAAGACAGCGGAGTGATCAATATATATGAGCAGCTTGAGCGTACTGGAGATATCACCAATGCTCTTGCGGCCGAGTCTGTAGCTACCATAGAGATCTACAGAAAATATGAAGAGCTTGAGGATTATTACGTAAACCTCGTAAGCGGAGAGGAGGAAGACCATGGGAAAAACGCTTAAGATGGAACTGAGAAGGCTTTTCAGGGATAAGTTCTTTTATGTATATCCCGGTGCAATGTTTCTTATCCTGATAATCGGCGCGTTAACAGCCGATCCTGCTCATGAAGTACATTTACTGGAAATCTTTTATTCGTCGTATACCCCGTTCTTCCTGGCAGTTACTTCTGCAGCCATAATGGTCATCGTACATTGTTCCGATGAGGATAAAAATGGTTACTCCAAAAATCTTATGGGAAGTATCGGCGGACGTCAGAATCTTACGATAGCAAAACTCATAATAGGTGCCATAACCATGGTGATATACTCGGCGATCAATTTCCTGGGTGTGTTTGGCGAGATGGTCCTCGAATCAACGAAACTGGTAAACGGAACCTATGCATATCCGGAATCACCTGACATGATGCCTGAAAAATACAGGGACCAGTGGATATCACGTGAACAGTTCGCAGAAGAGATGAGATCCCTTGTAAGTCACGAGGTAGCCCATTACATACTGCTCACGGTCGCAGGCATAGCTACAATAGCATTTGCCATCATGCTGTATGAGGTATTAAGAAGTGCTGTATTTTCCTATGTCATGATAATGCTTATCTGCTTTGAAATATTGGAAATGCTTATAGCAAATGTCATAGCACTTATATTTGACGGGTTTGAGATTGGAAGATATCTGCTCTTTGCACAGTTCGGGTACTTTGGCGATGCATCCAATCCCGGAGATCCGGTCTGGACATTCTGGGTAAGGAATCTTATTTATGTTGCTTTATTCTCAGGAGCTGCGATTTTTGCATCAAAGAAAAAAGACGCGGTATAAAATATAAAGAACCGGAAATAAACCGGCATTATACAGGAGATAAAAATGGATTATATATTAGAAACCGAAAACCTCACTAAGATGTACGGAAAAAAAGCAGCATTAAACAATGTTTCCATACATGTAAACCAGGGCGATATATATGGTCTTGTGGGCCGTAACGGAGCCGGAAAGACCACATTTATGAAGATAATATGCGGACTCGCACAGAAGACAAAAGGAAGTTTCTCGATATTCGGAAGAAAAGATGACAATCTTGGTGAAGCAGCACAGAGAAGAGGACTCCTCATAGAATCACCCGGCATCTTTAACGAATATTCCGCAGAGACCAATCTTAAGATAAAATGCAAACTTATGGGTATAAATGATCCCGATGAGCCTAAAAGACTGCTTAAACTTATAGGACTTGAGGATGCAGGAAAGAAAAAGGCAAAGAACTTTTCCCTCGGTATGAAGCAGAGACTGGGGATCGGAATTGCACTTGCGGGAAGTCCCGACCTGGTAGTCCTCGATGAGCCCATAAACGGACTTGATCCTCAGGGTATCATAGAGATTAGGGATATGATATGCAGGCTTAACAGAGAAAACGGTACCACATTCATCATATCCAGCCACATCCTTGATGAGCTCTCGAAGATAGCCACCAAGTACGGTATAATCAATAAGGGAGAGCTTATAGAGGAGAGTCCTGCGGAAGAGCTTAAGAGCAGATGTGAATCAAGAGTGGAGCTTATCACGGATAACGCGGCAAAAGCAGTGGGAGTACTTGAACGTATAGGCATCGGTAATGTTAAGATTCTTGATGACGGCAAGATCAATATATATGAACAGTTTGAGAGAACCGGAGATATAACCCTGGCTTTAGCTTCCGAGGGAGTCACGACTTATGAGATAGTCAGGAAGCTTGAATCTGTAGAAAATTATTATTTGAGACTTGTAGGAAAGGAAAGTGAGTGATATGATAAGAATATTAAAGACGGACCTTTTCCGGTTATTCAGAAGTAAAGTTATCCTGTCTTATCCCATAGTGATAATAGCAGCAATGGTATTAGGTGCACTGTTTTCCGTTAAGACGGACTCACAGAGTGAAGAAAAAGATGAAGCACAGGTTGTAAGTGTACGGGTAGACGGCGGCTACGTTGTAAAAGACTATGTTCCTACAGACGATCCGAATTTACAGGGACACGTATATACCAATGACACAGCCGAACCCATGAACATCAGTTACACAGAAGATGACGGACATGAAGTAAATGTTACGATACAGCCCGGTGAGACATTTGTATCCGATGAAAAGGATTTCGTAAAAAGGCATGTAGTAACAAACCTGCCTGAACTGTTTTCTTCTTTAAGCGACGGATTGTTACTGCTATTCCTGGGGATTACCCTGGTAATATTTGCCACATGTGAGACCAGAGCCGGTTTTATAAAAAATGCGGCAGGATGCGCCTTGGACAGAAGATATATGCCGTTATCAAAGATGATCATAGGTATTGTGATCCTGTTTATGTATACTGTAGAGTATTTTGTGATACAGCTGGCCGGCAAATTTGTTTACGGTCTGATCACGGGAAGGACACTGTTTATCCGCACAGGATTCTTAGACGGTGATGCAGGAAAATTCTGGGGATATATCGGGATATGCCTTTTGATACATATAGCATTTATCGCATTAACTGTTATGATACATGAACTTTTGGCCAACAGAGCTATCGGTATTGTTTTTGCCCTGCTTATAGGCGGTGGTACTTTAGAGAGCCTGGCTAACGCTGTTGTATACCTCTTAAACCATTTCTTCGGTATCCTTCAGGGATTTGATATCAACAAATATCTGTTACTTAAAAATATAGAGAATGGATTTTATGATGAGGCATATCATCCTCAGATAATGCTTGTAATGACAGCTATATATATTGCAGCGGGAGCTGTCCTTGCGATGTTTATAGCAAAGAAAAAGGATATAAGATAGTAGAAAAAAAGGAGCACATATGTGGATTGCTATTTCTGTATTGCTTTGCATTGCATTGATAATATCATTTACATACCACATAATATACAGGCGGCAGGTCGAAGGACTGTGCCGCCAGACTGCGTTCCTGAATGAAAACAAAACAGAGCTTAAGATCGGTATGGATCTTAATGCAAAAGAACTTAAAGAGCTGGCGGAAGAGATACAGAAGCTGAGCGACAATTTTAATAAAACAAAGGTAGAGCTGTACAGACAGGATGAGGCCCTTAGGGAAACCATAGCCAATCTTTCACATGATATCAGAACTCCGCTTACCTCCCTTGACGGATATTTTCAGCTTTTGGCTTCGGAGAATCTTACTGCTGAAAAGAAGCAGCAGTATCTTACCATCATAAAGAGCAGGATAGTAAGCCTTAACGATATGCTGAACGAGCTCTTTACCTATGCAAAGCTGCAGGACGTAAACTATCATATAGAGCTTGGCAGTCTGGATATAGTGCCCATTACTGCGGATACCCTTGTCTCATTTTATGACGATATAGCAGCCATGGGAGATGAACCAATAATAGAGCTTCCCGAGGAACCCGTGATGATACAGGGTAACCGCGAGGCTTATACGAGAGCGGTACAGAATATAATAAAAAATGCACTTATGCATGGCAAGAAATTACAGGTTTCACTAAAAGAAATCGACGGCCATGCCGTATTTTCATGCAGTGATGAGCTCTTAAATCCCGACACCAAAATAGATACTTCACGTATATTTGACCGCTTCTATAAAGCTGACGCCGCACGAAACACAAAAGGCAGCGGACTGGGGCTTGCGATCACCAGGGAACTGGTTGAGAGAATGGGCGGAAAAGCTGAAGCAAACGTCGAAAACGGAAGGTTTGAAATAAGGCTGATATTTTGAAAAAAACTGTTGACAAGCCCATAAACTTGTTATATAATTCTCTTGTTGTCGGCACGAAAGCAGGTTGTGCAAGACACATCTTAAGGCTCCGTGGTCAAGCGGTTAAGACATCGCCCTTTCACGGCGGTAACACGGGTTCGATTCCCGTCGGAGTCACTTTTGGACCTTTAGCTCAGTTGGTTAGAGCAACCGGCTCATAACCGGTCGGTCCTGGGTTCGAGTCCCCGAAGGTCCACTTGTTTGTTTAAGGCCTAGTGGCTCAGTTGGTTAGAGCGCCGCCCTGTCACGGCGGAGGTCGTCGGTTCGAGTCCGATCTGGGTCGTTCGGAATCATTTTGATTCCGTTTTTGTTTATATTATTTGGGATCTTAGCTCAGCTGGGAGAGCATCTGCCTTACAAGCAGAGGGTCACAGGTTCGAGCCCTGTAGGTCCCATTTGTGCCGGCGTTCGACCCCGGTCGCCGGCATTAGCAAGAAAATCCGAAAATCTTTGTTTATCAAGGGTTTTCGGTTTTTTTATTTTTCTGTTAGCATATGAAATACTGATTTCCTGCAAGAATTATAAGAATTTGGATTTAAGTGACTCTTTTTTATGAAGGATATTGACATATGTCAGAATAAATGATATATTCTATGTTGACATATGTCAGAAAGGAAAAGTTATGCCGAAAAATACTAAGTGTAGAAGAATATCAGGTCTTCCAGGTCAGTTCGGATTTGTTCCGGCTGATAATGTTGAAGCTGGTGCAGTACAGCTGACTTTTGATGAGTTTGAAACGATACGCTTGCTTGACGCTGAAGGACTGACGCAGGAAAAGTGCGCAGAGAAAATGGGAGTTGCAAGAACTACGGTAACTGCTATGTATGACAGCGCCAGAAAAAAGATTGCTAAAGTACTTGTCGAGGGCAGAAGCCTTGTCATTTGCGGCGGGAACGTGAGATTTAATATCTCACAATATGGAAGTCTTGGCAAATTAAAAACTAAAGGAGATAATGTGATGAGAGTTGCGGTAACTTATGACAATGGGGAGATTTTTCAACATTTTGGACATACAGAGCAGTTCAAGGTTTATGATATTGAAGATGGAAAAATCGTACATGAAGAGGTTGTAGATACCGACGGACAAGGGCACGGCGCTCTTGCAGGCTTTTTGTTCGGTGGCAATGTGGATACCCTGATCTGTGGAGGAATAGGCGGTGGGGCACAGGCTGCCCTTAATGATGCCGGGATTACTCTTTATGGCGGAGTATCCGGGAACGCCGATGAAGCTGTGAAGGCATTACTTGAAGGAAAGCTTGATTATGATCCAAATGTAAAGTGTAATCATCATGGGGAAGGCCATAACTGTGCCGAAGATCATAATGAAGAACATCATTGTGGAGGTCACTGTGCTCATTGATTTGTTTTTAACCTTTGCTAAGATAGGTATGTTCACATTCGGAGGGGGATACGCAATGATCGCCCTCATAGAAAAGACCTGTGTAGAAGATAAGAAATGGATTTCTCATGATGAGATGATGGATGTAACTGTAATAGCTGAGTCCACACCGGGTCCGATAGCGATCAACTGTGCAACTTATGTAGGATACAAACAAGGGAAGCTTATCGGTTCGGTTGCAGCAACACTGGGCATGGTACTCCCGTCATTTATACTGATATATATTGTAGCGCAGTTTTTGGACGGATTTCTTAAAATCACTTGGATAGCCAATGCGTTCAAGGGTATTAAGATTGCTGTGGGGATTTTGATTATAGATGCGGCCCTGAAAATGCTGAAGAAGATGAAGAAAAAACCATTTCAGATAAGCATGGTAGTAAGCTCGGCTGTTGTAATGTTATTGATAAGCTTTTTCTCAATAGAGATATCATCAATGGTACTGATGCTTGCGGCAGCCTTTATAGGCATTATTGTAATGATGATTTTTAAAACCGACAGACAAGAGAGGGATAAAAGATGATATATATAGATCTGCTTATAGGATTTCTTGAAGTCGGGTTCCTTTCTTTTGGCGGAGGATATGCTGCCATACCTCTTATACGTGATGTGGTTTTGTCATATGGCTGGCTGGATGAGGAAATGCTGACATATATGGTTGCCGTAAGCGAGAGCTCTCCCGGACCTATTATGGTAAATATGGCAACCTATGTCGGCAGTCTTAAAGGAGGTATTCTGGGTGCTGTCATTGCAACTGTAGCTGTGGTTCTTCCGGCATTTTTGATAATACTTCTGATTATGGTTTTATTAAGAAAACTTCTTCAGAACAGATATATGAAGGCCGCTCTGGGTGGGATGAAGCCATGTATTATAGGTATAATCCTGACAACCGGGTTTGTCATGATGCTAAGAAACTGTGGTATATTTGTTGGAAATAATCCTGCAGATATTCTGACTATCATTCTGACATGTGGTATAGGAGTTATTTATTTTGGCTCAAGAAAAATACTGAAAAAGGGAATATCTCCCATAGGCCTGATTGGATTATCTGCAATAGTCGGAGCGGTAGCATATGGTGTATAACAAAAGCAGATGCTAACCATCGTTTTGGTAGGGTAAAACACAAAAGTCCAAACGATGACTGTTGAACTTTGGTGAAAGGAACGATGCTGAAGACCGCAGGGCAGTATATGGCAAAGTGATAGAGGCCGTGGGTAATGAATATCCGGGATATGAGCTGCAGGTAGCGATGGATACGGATTTTTCAGAAGATTGAGAAACAAATATTCGGCCCCGGTCGTCGGCAGACCGGATGAAAGAAAGTCATTGATTATGGCTTTCTTTTTTTATTTGACTAGCAGGGGCGGATTTGCTATACTTTTCTTGTTGGTTTTGAGTTAAAAACTATTATTCCAAGATAATACAGTATTTCGTATCCTTTTGTAAATTGACGTTGGTTTCAGGGGTTGTTATACTTTTAGCTGTAACAGTTGGAAATAAAATATATAGCAGGGGAAAAGATATGGAATACAAAGAACTGAAATTTACAGAGGAACGGGCACTTTTCGGAAGCAGGGACATAACGGTAACGGACTGCGTATTTGAGGAGGGAGAGTCTCCTTTAAAGGAGTGCCGTAATGTTGAGATAAACGGATCGTTATTCAGATATAAGTATCCGCTGTGGTACTGTGAGAATGTAAAGGTAAACAGTTCGGAATGGTTTGAAATGGCCAGAGCCGGAGTATGGTATACCGATAATATCAGCGTAAATGACGCCATGATACAGGCACCGAAGAATTTCCGCCGCTGTAAAGGCTTAGAGCTTAACAATGTGGTCCTTTCAAATGCTGAAGAGACACTCTGGAGCTGCGACGGAGTAAAGATGGACAACGTTACGGCGAAAGGTCATTATTTTGCCATGAATTCCAAAAACATGGAGATAAACGGTCTGTCACTTGACGGAAACTATTCATTTGACGGAGCTGAAAACGTGGTCATAAGGAACTCCAGGCTTCTTACCAAGGATGCTTTCTGGAACAGCAGCAACATAACGGTATATGATTCATTTATTTCGGGAGAGTATCTCGGATGGAACTCTAAAAAGCTCACTCTTATCAACTGTACTATAGAAAGCCTTCAGGGCATGTGTTATATTGACGAACTTGTCATGAAAAACTGTAAGCTTATCAATACCACGCTTGCATTTGAATATGCTAATGTCGATGCTGAAGTTAATTCCAAGATTGAAAGCGTGTTTAACCCCGCATCGGGAACCATTAAAGCACGTGAGATAGGCGAACTCATAGTGGAAAAGGATAAGTGCGACCCTGCTAAATTCAATATCATATGCGATAATATTGAAAAACGATCGGATAAAGTAGTGTGGTAAGACACTCATTATGAGAGGATACGGTAATGCACATCAGTGTAACGGATATAAAAAAGCGATACGGTAAAAAAGAGGTGCTGAAAAACATCAGTTTCAGTGCTTCAGGTGGCGAATGCATAGGTATAATAGGAAAAAACGGCAGCGGTAAATCTACGCTTATCTCCATACTTGCAGGGATCATCAGGGCTGATGCCGGAAGCTTTTTTGTAGAAGACAGGGATGCGCTTAAAGAGGATACAGTAAGACATGACTTAGTGGCATACGTTCCGCAGGGGACTCCTATCATAGAAGAGCTTTCCGCACGGGATAATCTCAGAATGTGGTATCGCCCTGAGGACCTTAAAAAACAGCTTGAGAGCGGATTCCTTAAGGTGCTCGGGATTGATGAATTTCTGGATGTCACAGCGGGCAAAATGTCGCTCGGTATGAAAAAAAGGCTTTCCATAGGTTGTGCCATCAATAATAATCCCAAGGTCCTTCTGCTGGATGAACCGACTGCAGCGCTGGATCTGGTATGTAAGGAGGCAGTATATGCTTACCTTAGGGCATTTATGGAGAGCGGCGGGGTGCTGATCCTTGCCACACATGATATATATGAGATAAGCATGTGTTCCGGGTGCTATCTTTTAAAGGAAGGTATACTTGAACCGTATTCTTATAATAATGATATGACGGATCTGTTAAACAGGATATGAGCACAGGCACTTACTTTTACGGTCAGATAAAAAGAATAGTAAAGCTTTTTCCGGGGATATTTACACTATCCCTTGTTTTTGCGCTTGTAATAGGAGTTGCCGGAGTACTGAATGCACGCCATACCGATTACAATAAGGTAACATCGAAGTACAATGTGGGATTCCTGTGTGGTACGGACGATGCTTTACTGTCAATGGGCCTGCAGTTTATCGGCTCGATCGATGATACTCAGCTGATCGTAAATACTTTCCAGTATGACACCGAAGAGGCAGGCTTTGATGCACTCCATAACAACGAGATCAAAGTACTTGTCGTGGTACCGGACGGATTTATGGATGCGCTCATGTACAGTGATGATTCACCTGTGATCAAGCTCTATGCGGCGAGCCAGAAGGGTATCACTACCGTTATAATGGAAGAAGTGGTAAACATCTTCTCGGATGACATGATATATACTGAGGCGGGACTTTATTCACTGCAGGAGGACTTAGACTATACATCCCTGTCGCAGGAAGAAAAAACAAAGCTTAATGACAAGCTGTTCATTACATATATGAATGCACTTCTTTCAAGAGGTCTGCTCACAGAGATAGAACACATAGGCCTTGGCGACGGGATGTCCTTCATGGCTTTCTTTTTCTGCGGCATCGTTCTGTTTTATACTGTCATGCTGTCATTCTGCTCCATATCATTTTTCTTAGACAGTCATACGGAATTTTTCATGATCGCAAGATCGAAGGGAGTAAAGCCTTCGTCACAGATCCTTACCGAATATGCAAGTTTCTTTATATCCAATCTTATATGTTCATTGTTTACCCTGTTCTGCGTATATGTGCTGTTTGCAGCAAAGATGGTGGGGATAGAAGAGTTTTCCAAAGATCTGTTCCCGAGATATATCAGGTTTTCGGGGTATTTCATACTTGTTCTTATTGAACTTACATCGTTTACTTTTCTGCTGTTTGAGGTGATGCGCGGGATAATCAATAAATTCCTTCTTCCGTTTTTGGTGCTCATCGGATTCAGTTTCCTGTCGGGATATTTTTATCCGAGGTCATTCCTTCCCGATGCGGCGTGCACCATAGGCGAATATCTTCCCACAGGTGTTGCTTATGACGTAATCTCGTCAGGAGTTACCGGAGTGTTCAATGCTAAGAGCATGCTGATGCTTGCTGCTTATACCGCGGTATTCCTGATTTTAGTCACCTATGCCCGCCGGATACGTATTGAAAGGGGGATAGACTGATGAAACAGGCACTTACAAGATATCTCCTCCTTCAAAAAAGAATGATCAGACGTAAAAGCTATATCGCCATGGCTTTATCCGTATTTATCTTTATCTTAATACTCAGGGGAGTGGCCATGCAGGACAGCTCCATGACTACAGTTGCGCTGGCTTTGGAAACGGGGGCGGATGAGACCTCACGCAGTCTGTACGAAAGCCTGTCTTCACCGAACGTACTTATCAGATATGTGAAGTATGATACCGAAGATGAAGCCATAAAGGCTGTAGCGGGCGGAAAGGCTGATGAAGCATGGATAATACCGGCTGATCTGTCAGTACTGGTGCAGGAGTTTGCCATACATAAAAGCGTATCACGGCCTATAAAGATATACGCCAGAGATCCTAACGTACTTCACTTTTTCTTAAGGGAAATACTTGAAGCTCAGCTGTTTAAGCATATCGGAAAGCTGATCTATACCGATTTTGCAGAAAAAAAGCTCGGATTTACCTCATCCGATTATGAGGCTCATGTTACGGATACCACGATCTTCAGGATATATGACATAGGGGACGAAGTCCCTGAAGAACAGCCCAATTATGTGACTGCTCCTTTAAGAGGTTTTATGGCGTTGTGGCTTCTTATTTCTGCCATAGCTTCGGCCATGTATTATATATCCGATGAGAGAAAAGGACTTTTCATATACTGGAAGACCAAGTGTCCGGCATTACGGGAGTTCTTATATATTCTTGTTGTTATGCTGGATTCGGCGGTCATAGCGTTGGCGGGGCTTTTTATCGGCGGTGTGATGACGGGCTTGGTATGGGAGATACTGCTGATACTGTTGTATATTGTGATCCTTGCTCTGGTATCAATGATATTCAGGCGTATCATGCGTAATGAAAAGATAATAGGAGTATTTACTCCCGTGATAGTGACCATGGCGGCTACTTTCTCGCCTGTATTCATGGATTTAAGGGCATTCTGGTATATACAGAAGCTGATACCGTCATACCATTATCTTGAAAGTATATTCGATCCGTATTACAGGACGGGCATGGTATTATACTGCCTGATACTTTTGGGCATAGTGGTCGTGATTGATACATTAAGGAAGATATTTATAAGAAACAAGAAATGATTTCCGGAGGAAGTATGAGAATAGGTTCTGGGGTATACAAAAGAAAAGACGGGCGTTACGAAGCCCGATACAGAAAAGGAATATCATCCGAAGGTAAAACGGTGCTGGCTTCCGTTTATGGAAGGACCAGAGAAGAGGCTGAAGCAAAACGCGCGGCGATAACAAAGAAGCCGACTCTGCCGGAACGTCTTGCGGGCATTAACCATAAACAGCTCAATCTCCTGATACTCGGTGCGGGAAGCCATGGACATGAAGTCATGGAGATAGCGCGTGCCCTCGGTGTATTTCAGAAGATAAGCTTCCTGGATGACGGTATCACGGGTGAAGGGATAATAGGAAGATGCCATGAGGCGGTAGATTTCTTAAATGAATATCCGTGTGCATTTATCGCCATAGGTGATAACAGGGTCAGGAAAAAGTATGCCGAATTCTTATGGGAAAAGAATTTTATACTTCCGAGGATCATATCCCCTAAAGCCATGATATCGGAAAACGCCGTGATAGGCGAAGGCTGCGTAGTGCTTGCAAGAGCGGTGGTGGAAGATGCCGAGATCGGAAACTTCTGCATCATAGATCCGGGAGTAAAGGTCAGTTCGGGCAAAAAAATAGAAGAGTATACACACCTGACAGCTGTCTAGGTGTCTATACTCTGTCAAACCATTCTTCAAGTTCTTCAAGCGGCATGGGCTTTGCGAAATGATATCCCTGGAACAGACGGCAGCCCATGGATAATAACATGGAATACTGTTCTGTGGTTTCCACACCCTCGGTCAGGGAGATGATACCCAGATCCCTTGTCATATTGAGGATGTTGTGCAGTATCTTCTGGCCTTTTTCGTCAAACTCGGATTTGTTCAGGAAGCCCATATCGATCTTTATCAGGTCTACAGGCATATCCTGGAGCATGTTAAGGGATGAATAGCCGCTTCCGAAATCATCCATTTCCACAATAAATCCGGCTTTCTTAAATTCATTGATTATAGCTATTTTATTCTCGGGATCGTCCATCATGACGGTCTCTGTTATTTCTATACGGAGCCTGGAGGGTTCTATTTCGTATTTTTCCACAAGGTTCTTTATGACTCCGACTACGTCCATAAAATAGAAATCCTTAGGTGAGATGTTTACGGATATAAACTGTTCTCTGCCTTCTTTTTTCCATTTGGCCAGTATCTCGCAGGCACATTTCCACATGTATTTATCCACTTCGGCTATCATGCCGTTATGCTCGAGCACGGGGATGAACCTGGCGGGAGAGAGGAAGCCGTCCGTGGGATGTATCCAGCGGGAAAGAGCCTCGGCTCCTATGGGTTTACCGGAGCTGTCGACTATCGGCTGCAGGTAAGGTCTTATCTGTCTTGTGGCGATGGCATCGCTTAACTGTGATGAAATATGCTGGTCCCAGAGTACCTGTTCCCTCATCTTGTCATCATAATATGCCATATATATCTGATAATCGTTCTTGATACCGCTTATGGCAATTCTCGCCCTGTCAAACATTACGGATATATCTATCGATCTGTCGGGGATAAAATACACTCCGATATGTATGAGTACGTTATGGCTTATATGCCCGTTGCTTACCGTGAAGTGCCCTAAAGATTCCTCTAAGGCCGCGTCATCAAATTCATCTACCGGCATGCACATACCGAATATATCGCCCGCAATCCTGCCGTATATGCATCCTTCTGACATAGTTGCCCTTATTCTTTGGGCTATCTCAATTAATACACGGTCTCCGAAATCATTTCCGAAGATATCGTTTATCATCTTAAAGTTATTGACGTTGGTGTAGACTATAGCATAGTTCTTATCGTTTTCCTTCTGTAATTCCTGTGCGATACACTCATACAGATGTTCTTTGGTGTATAAGCCGGTAAGAACATCATGGGTTGCGTTATACTTTTCTTTCTGAAGAGCCAGCTGTTCTTCGGTGTTGTCACGTATGCTTAAAAACGAACCGACAATCTTTCTTTCGGAATAGGGGATCGTATGTTTTTCCAATAAGTAGTATTTTACGGTATCCGTTCCGGTGATGAGTTTCTTTTCAGTACTCCATTCTTCTGTTTTAAGATCAAACTCTCCGAACATATCCTTAAGCTGTGATTCTGCAAGGGCATAATCATCATCCGTGATATCGGCGAGCTTTATACCGCGGTCATTTGCCCAGATGCACAAACCGCTTGAATCAAAGAAGTAGAGGGCCTCGGGCAGTTCCGATGCCATGCCTGCAAGCATTCTGTCCAAAAGTTTTAAAGGCCTGTAATACAGTGCAAAGAAATAAGTAAGGATACCGAATATCGCAAAACCTATCATGGACCTGTCGATGGGGGTGCCTGAGAAAATATAGAAGGTTTCCCATACACATGCGACTACCATGGCTATAAGCATGATAAGATACCGTTCCGCATATATCTTGATGGAACGGATGGTTTTTATAAGGAAAACGAAAAATATAAATGCAAATATACCGTAATCAAGTATACGGTGATAGGTCTGTCCGAGCTTGGGTATGAGACGGAAATACAGATTGCCCTCAAACATGACCGGTTCGGTATCAAACGCATGTGTGAATACGGGATTGAAAGAATACTGTATCACATCAATTATAAGAAGGGCATCTATGGTAAATTGTACGATCTTATTTGGTCTGGTGATACGGCAGTATCTTAAAGTAAATCTGAGCAGAGCGTACATAACTGCATCCATGCCCAGGAAATAGATATAGTAGCCGACCATGGAAGGAAATCTGTCTGTTGAACAGATGATGATCAGGTTTCCTATAACGGGAGGTATAATAGAGCATACAAGAAAAGCAACAGACTTTCCGATGATCTTCTTTGAATGCATGGAAGATATCGTACAGACTGTCAGGATTAAAATGAGTAATGAAAAGATTATTGTAAATTCTACTCTCATGATCCTTTTTCCCTGTCCCCTTGATATAATAATACTCCTGTATACTGTATCGGCATAATTGCCTCAAAAGTTTAAAAAAAACCTAAAAAATTTTTTCAGTATTTAAGGACTGTTTAATAATTGGCATTATATAATCTGCTTGCGGCAAACTCCGGGAACCTGTTGCAGGCCACAACGGGTATATACGACGTCGTTCCGGAGAGATGGATTTATATTAAGTAAATGGAAAATAAGGAGCATTAAAGATGTTTTTTGAAATACTAAAGAGAGATCTGAAAAGAAAAAAGACGATGAATTTCATCATTTTTATCTTTGTTATACTTTCGGTGACGTTTATATGTTCGAGCGCTGCCAATCTGTCTGCGACAATAAACTCACTCGATAAGTTTTTTGAAATGGCAGAAGTCGGTGATTTTGTATCTATAGAAAGAGCACAGGCAGAGGAAAAAAGTTCTGCGGAAATAGCAAAAAGTCTTCCCTATGTAAAGGATGTTAAAACAGAACCGGTTTTATACAATGTTGAAGGAATAGGGATTAAAACAGGGGAATCCGTTGTAGCAGCTGAAATAGTAATGGTAAGCTCGATTGACAGGAGAATAAACAGATACTTTTACTCGTCAGATAATCTCGAAATAACAGAGGTACCGAAAGGCGGAGTTTATATAAGGAAAAGTACCCTGGATATTTTAAAATCGGACGTAGGGGATGAAATAACACTTACCATTGACGGGACAAAGAAAAAATTAAAGGTGTTGGGAGTTATTAAGGATGCCTTTTTCGGAGGATCGCTTATGGATTCTCCGAGGATCCTGATAAGTGAAGAAGATTTTTCTGATTACTTAAAGGGAGAAAATATAGATCAATACCTGGGAAGTATAAATTTCTTCTATACTGACAATACGGATGACTTAAGAAAAGAGCTTTCTTCATGTAACAATATTGCTTTTATGGATACTAAAGGCACTATGAAGTTTACTTACCTGATGGAAATGCTGGTGGCGGGTCTGCTTATGATAGTAAGTATCTGTCTTATCATCATAGCCCTGTTTATCCTGAAATACACCATATCCTTTACCATAAGTGAGGAGTACAGGGAAATAGGTATCATGAAGGCAATAGGTATACCGAGTTCCGGGATAAGAATGCTGTATCTGATAAAATATATGGCTCTGGCAATACTTGGAGCCATAGCCGGATTTATATGTTCTTTTCCTTTTGCTGACCTGCTTATGGAAAAGACAAAAGAGACCATGGTGATATCCGATGAAGGATCGGTGATGCTTTCGGTCATCAGTGCATTGGCGGTTGTCATGATAGTATTGTTTTTCGGATTCCGTTCGACTAGACTGATAAAGAAATTTACACCCGTGGATGCGATAAGAAACGGAAGCACCGGTGAAAGATATCATAAGAAGGGATTGCTTAAACTTTCTAAGTCGGGTTCACGTCCGGTACCTTTCATGGCAATCAATGATATCTTAAGCGGGATAAAGCGTTTTACTGTGATGATCATCATATTCACCATCGGGATACTGTTAGTTATGATAGCTCTTAATTGTATCAGTACCTTAAAGAGTGAAAAACTTGTCAGATGGTTTGGAGTTACGGAGTCGGATGTATACCTTTCAAGTACAAAGAATATCACGGATTACCATAATGAAAACGGTAAAGAACTGTTAAAAAGGGATCTGGAAGATATGAAAGCTCTGCTGGAAGAAAACGGAATGCCCTGTAAGGTGGGTGCAGAAGTCCTGTTTAATTATACCTTAAAAAAGGATGATCTGTCTGCAAGGTCCATGACTTTCCTGGGAGTAAATACCGACACAAGTGATTATAATTCTTATGTGGACGGAAGCGCTCCGCAGAATCCGAACGAGCTTGCAATGCATTTCAAGCTTATGGATAAACTCGGTGCACATATAGGTGATAAGATAACCTTGTCCGACCAGGTTGGTTCGAAAGATTATATCATAACCGGAACTTTCGAGATAATGGCTAACATGGGAGAGG
Source organism: uncultured Lachnospiraceae bacterium (assembly GCA_902774525.1). Taxonomy (GTDB): domain Bacteria; phylum Bacillota; class Clostridia; order Lachnospirales; family Lachnospiraceae; genus RUG11977. The sequence goes on along the minus strand of CACYIR010000002.1, from coordinate 21,715 downwards.
GTGTAAGGCTTCATCAGGATGATGACAGAAATTATAAGTATATGAACGGTATCTGGGGAATACAGATCGATTTTACGGATAAGCCTTCTAAAAGGGTGATTTCGGAGCGCATCGAAAAAATGAAAACATTGCTTCCTGATTATACCGTTTATACTCCCGGTGAATTTACGGATAAGATAATCCACTCGGCATCTTACCTTGATGATACAAAGTGGCTGATCCTGCTGGTAGTAATACTGATCAATATCTTAGTTGCGGTACTTATGGAGAAGTCGTTCCTTACAAAGGAGCGCGGGGAGATCGCCTGCCTTAAGGCATTAGGTTTCAGGGATACCTCGATAATGGGATGGCAGACGTTCAGAGTGTTTATAATACTTTTGATATCAACAGTGTTAGCTATGCTCCTTAATAATCCTGTGTGTCAGTTATCGGGTGGCGCGATATTCAGGGCCATGGGTGTTAAGAATGTAATATTCGATCCGGATATTTTGGACAGCTATGTGTTCTACCCCGGCATCATAATCGCAGCGACTCTCTTCGGAGTATTCATCTGCGCAACGTCGGTGCGTAAGATCAGTGCCAACGAGATCAACAGTATAGAGTAATGTGACAGGAGAACCGTTCCCCTGTCACACAGTATAAAAAAATAAGAGGATAAAAAAATGGCAAAGAATGTATTAGAAGTTAAAGATTTATGCAAGACATATGTGGTTAATAAGAGACAGAATAATGTGCTCAGGAATGTTAGTTTTACAGTGGAAGAGGGCGAGATGATCGCTGTCATGGGGCCTTCTGGTTCGGGTAAGTCAACGCTGCTTTATACTGTATCGGGTATGGATAATATGACTGCGGGAGAGGTGAACTTCTGCGGTAAGGATATTTCGAAGCTTAAAGCTAAGGAGCTGGCAGATGTGCGTCTTAATGAGATGGGCTTTATCTTCCAGCAGATGTATATGCTGAAGAATCTGAATATCCTGGATAATATTATCCTTCCTGCACGCCAGTCTAAGGCAAACAAGCTTTCAAATGCGGAAAAGACCGAGTATGGAAAGAAGCTGATGAAGAAGCTGGGTATTATAGATATCGCGGAAAATGATATCAATGAAGTATCAGGCGGACAGCTTCAGCGTGCATGTATCTGCAGGAGTATGATAAACAATCCGAAGCTGATATTTGCCGATGAGCCTACAGGAGCCCTTAACCGTACAAGCTCCGAAGAGGTTATGACAGAGCTCGGAAAGCTTAATAAAGAGGGTACCACCATCATGCTTGTAACACATGATGCCAAGGTAGCTGCAAAGTGCAGCCGTGTTATGTATATAGAGGACGGAAACATTAAGGGTGAGTACAAGCTTGGAAAATTAGAGAAAAACAGCGATATAAGAAGCCGTGAGAGAGGTTTAAACGGCTGGCTTATCGAGCAGGGATGGTAAAAATTTAAAAAAATCGACCAATAGTCGAAAAATACTTGACAAACCCAAAATCATGCTGTATTATATAGAAAAACCGACCGACAGTCGAGAAAGGAATACAGCATGAAAAAAGGAGAACAGAGAAAACAGGAACTGTTAAAGATCGCATATCGCATGTTTATAGAAAAAGGCTATGACAATACAAGCATAGACGAGATCATAGCCGAGGCCGGTATCGCAAAGGGAACATACTATTATTATTTCCAGAGTAAAGAAGATACATTAGAGGCCGTGATAGATATGATGATAAACGAGGAGGTTGCAAAAGCAAAAGAAGTCGTTGCAAGCCCGATGCCGATCCCGCAAAAGCTGGCGGCGGTCATATATTCACTTCGTCCGGGTCAGGAAGAACAGAATATAGCAAAAGTAGTTGAGTCAAACGAAAATATCATACTTCATGATAAGCTTAATAAAAGACTTATCGCAGAGGCTGTCCCGCTGCTTTCGAGTGTAGTAAGAGAGGGCATTGAGACAGGGGTATTTAACTGTGAGCAGATAGAGGAACGTGTGAAGATGATACTCATCATCTGTTCCAGGTTGTTTGACGAAGATGATTTTACCGAAAACGAAGTGACCGCATTCATAGATGTGACTGAGAAAATATTCGGGGCACAGCCCGGAACTATGAGCTTTGTCAGCGGATTGATCTTAGGGGGATTGAACGATGAATAAGACAAATGATAAGTACATTTTTAAGCCTGTTAAGTTTTTTGTATTGGCATATCTTTTTACATGGATTTTCTGGATACCTGCGATCTTTGTATCGGGCGATATCGGTGCGGGACTTATGTTTATAGGTGTTTTGGCTCCAGGAGTTGTATCTACGGTATTTGTACTTAAATCAGGTTCACCGGAATTAAAGAAGGATCTTAAAAATAAGATAGTAGGTTTTTATAAGGTTAAGTGGTTTAATGTATTCTTAGGTATAGGTGTGTTTGCCCTGATAATAGTAGGTTCGATCCTGCTTTCGCTGGTATTCGGACAGTCACTAGACCAGTTTGCTTTCACCGAAGACTTTTCGTTTACCGGTGTAGGTGTAGGCACAGCACTTGTTACGATCCTGTTGGCTTCCATCATCGAGGAAGTAGGCTGGAAGGGTTATTGTGAGGATTCTATAGGAGAGTACATGAACTGGTTCTGGGAATCCATGCTGTTCGGTCTTTTCTGGTCACTCTGGCATCTGCCGCTCATTTTTATAGAGGGAACTTATCAGGCAGGTCTTATGGTAAATCCTCTGTATGTGGTCAATTTCTTCGTAAGCGGTATCCCGCTCGGATTTATCATCACATGGGTATACTTAGTCAGTGACCGTTCGATACTTGCATGTATGATATTCCATCTGTTCGTTAATTTTATGCAGGAAAAAATAGCTCTGACTCCCGAGACAAAATGTGTTGAAACTCTGGTTGTCACTGCAGCTGCAGCGATCATAGTACTTTGCAACAAGAAAATGTTCTTTGAAACAGACCATGTGGGAAGGCTGCTTGAAACACAGTTCGGCAAGGAGAAATAAGATGAGTAACGGATACAAAAAGTTCCTCCTGCTGTGGACGGGGGAGCTTATATCTTCCATAGGCGGCGGGCTTACGAGTTTCGGTCTGGGGATATATGTATTCAATGAGACGGGAAGCGCAGCAGGGATGGCGCTGGTGACGCTGCTCGGCTTCCTTCCTACACTACTCTTAAGTGTCCCCGCGGGAGTACTTGCCGACCGTTTTGACAGAAGACTTCTCATGATGATAGGAGACGGATTCTCCGGACTCGGGATATTGTTTATCCTGATATGCATGCAGGGCGGCGGAGCTACACTCGTGCAGATATGTATAGGTGTAACCGTGAGTGCGGTGTTTTCTTCGCTTTTGGAACCGTCATACCGTTCTACGATCACGGATATCCTGACAAAAGAAGAGTTTTCAAAAGCTAACGGACTTGTATCCCTTGCAGGAAGCGCAAGATACCTGTTTTCACCTGTAATAGCAGGTTTTTTACTTACGGTAAGCGACATTTCACTTCTGCTTATCATCGATATATGTACCTTCTTTGTAACCATCACAGCTACGGCTATCGTCAGAAAGGGTGTAAAGACTGTCCGTAATGCGGAGAGGCAATCATTTTTTGCAAGCTTGAAGGAAGGATGGCAGGCTGTTCACGGAAAGAAGGGAGTATTCTTACTCATTATGGTGTCATCTGCGATCACCATGTTTATGGGAATACTCCAGATACTTGTTGAGCCTATGATCCTGTCATTTTCGGATTCGAAAACACTGGGGATCTCGGAATCCGTATGTGCCTGCGGGATGCTTGCCGCAGCCCTTATACTCGGCATCTTCGGTATAAAAAAAGGATACGCAAAGGTACTGAGGATTTCATTTTTCTTTGCGGGAATATTTATGATGGGGATGTCCCTTATAGAAAGTATTATCCCTATCTGCATATTCGGATTTTTATTCTTTGCCATGCTGCCTATAGCCAATAACTGCATGGACTATATGGCAAGGACCAACATCCCTGACGAACTGCAGGGAAGGGCGTGGGGCTTTATAGGTTTCCTTTCACAGTTAGGCTATGTTGTGGCATACACTGTTTCGGGAGTGGCAGCCGACGGTTTAGGAGCCCTTACCGGAAAAGGTGTGGGCAGGGGTGCCGCCATCATGATATTTATATCGGGAATATTCATGGCTGTTACTTCATTGACACTGCTCCGCCTGCCTCAGATAAAGGAACTTGAAAAATAGTGGTAAAAAGGCACGGATTGTGATAAAATAATTGAAGTTTATAAAGTATTGAAGCAGCATATTGAAAAATATTCGGTGGGTAATATGGCAGATATTTTAGTGGTAGAAGATAATATTGAAATGGGTACGCTTTTGTGTGATTTCTTAAAGGCAGAAGGGTACACGGCGGAGCTTTGTACGGACGGCCTGGATGCGGTGGATATGTTTGTGTCGACAAAAGCGAAGCTTGTAATACTGGATATTATGCTGCCTCATCTGGACGGCTACGGCATCTGCAAAAAGATACGCGAGACCTCAAATACGCCGGTGATCATGGTAAGTGCCAAGAATATGAAAGATGATAAGCTGAAGGGGCTTGTCCTGGGTGCGGATGATTATATCGAAAAACCTTATGATATCGATATCCTGATAGCTAAGGTTAAGGGCATTTTCTCCAGAAGATACAGTGAGGATGTGTTGTCGGACGGCTTTTTGAAGATAGATAAATTAAGGCATACGGTGTCGGTAAACGGGGAAAAGGAAACAGAACTTACTTTAAAGGAATACGAACTTCTGACCCTGCTTGTTGAAAACGCGGGAAAGACCATGAATAAGGATTTCCTGTTTAACAAAATCTGGGGCATAGACAGTGACTCTGACCAGCAGACCCTGACGGTACATGTAAAGTGGCTGAGGCAGAAGATAGAAACTGATCCGAAAAATCCCAAACACATCATAACGGTGTGGGGTGTCGGATATAGATATGAGAAGTAAAAAAACGGGATAAAAAAATGAAGAGCTTCAGAAGACTTCTTGTAACGGTTATTGTCTGCATGGCGGTCATAACTGTTGCAGCCAATCTGATCTTAATACATAATAATGAGGGCGACAAAGGTCGCCCTTATCGTGTTGAAGCTGAAAGGATAGCATATGACATAGAACATGGAAAAGAGATCGATCTTTCCGGATATAAATATGTTAAAGAAGTGGTAAAACTGGAAACGCTTAATGATCTTTCCTCCGGTGACAGTGATCACATGGTGAAAGTGATAAACGGAGAAATATACCTCTTTGATTATACTGTGTCAGCAGATTCTCTTAACGATAAGGAGCTGGTCGTGGTAAATATCTGTCTCGGGATTGTATTTGTATTTCTGCTTCTCATTCTGCTGTATATAAGACACAGGATCATAAAACCGTTTAACAGAATGACAGAACTTCCGGCTGAGCTTGCAAAAGGGAATATCACTGCGCCGATTGAAGCCGAGAAAAACAAGTATTTTGGCGATTATATCTGGGGAATGAATCTTTTGCGTGAAAAGCTGGCAAAAGACAGGCAGCAGGATCTGGAGTCAAAGAAGAATAACAAGAGCCTGATCCTTTCTCTTTCACATGATATAAAGACGCCGCTCGGGATCATAGAACTTAATTCAAAAGCCTTGGAACGCGGCCTTTACGATAATGATAAAGAGAAAAAAGACCGCATAGCGGGTGTGATAAACGAAAAATGCACAGAGATAAAATCCTATGTCGATCAGATAATAAAAGCTTCCAAGGATGACGTTTTGGAACTTGATGTAAATAATAAGGAGTTTTATCTGTCAGAGGTCATTAACAGTATAAAATCCGTATACCTTGATAAACTGGAACTTTTGCAGACAAAATTCAGTATAGGTGCTTATTCGGACTGCATGCTTAAAGGAGATCCCGACAGGGCGGTAGAGGTGATACAGAATCTGCTTGAGAATGCCATCAAATACGGTGACGGCAAAGAGGTATCCATAACCTTTTCAAGAGAGGAAAACAGTCAGCTTATATCTGTCGTGAATACAGGATGTACTCTTAAGGATACCGAGCTTCCCCATATATTTGACAGCTTCTGGAGAGGCTCCAATACCGGCGCGAATGCAGGAAGCGGGTTAGGACTTTATATCTGCCGCCAGCTCATGAACCGCATGGGCGGAGAGATATTTGCCGAGATAAAGGACGGCACGATGATCGTAACCACGGTGTTTCCTATGGCATGACCTGTAATCTTTATACTTTCTTTAATATTGCTTGACGGTTATTTTAATGTTTTATGATAAATATATATATGTACCGGGCAGAAAATGGTATAAATACAGATAACAGGGGTTAAAGTAAGATGAATTACAAGGTTATAAGCTGTATCATAATAACGATCGTAGCATTGTTTAATGCTTTCACGGAGTATCTGGACTGGAAATCGATGAAGAACAGGATACCGGATAGCGTTAAAGATATTTATGACGAAGAAACATATAAAAAATGGTGCAGTTACCATAAGGAAAAATGCAGGTTAAAGCTGATATCATCCATAGTATCGTTTGTAGTCGGCTTATTGGCTTTTGTGATCAACGTGTACGCATATTTTGCGGGAATATTCCCTGATACCGCATTCTGGGGGATGTTTGCGGTTACGCTCCTCAATATGCTGCTTGATGTTTTCATTCTCCCGTTTGATTATTATGACAGAATGAAAATAGAAGATAAGTATGGATTTAACCGTTCGACAAAAGGTACCTTCTGGGGAGATAAAATTAAAGGATTCCTGATAAGCCTGATCGTGTTTGTGGTTATAGGATGTTTATTCATATTCCTGCACCGGAAACTGGGAGACTGGCTGATCCTTGCATTTGCCATAGTGCTTACGATGATAATGCTGCTGATAGTATTCCTGTATCCCGTATTCAGCAAAATCTTCAACAAGTTTACTCCTTTAGAGGACGGTGAGCTTAAAGACAGACTGACGGAACTGCTTAACAAGAACGGTTATCAGGTTAAAGAGATCAAGGTTATGGATGCTTCGAAGAGATCCACCAAGATGAATGCTTATTTTGCCGGCTTTGGAAAGATGAAGACCATAGTCCTGTATGATACATTGAAAGAGGCTATGACGACCGATGAAATATGTGCGGTATTCGCTCATGAGATGGGACACGGGCTTCACAAGGATACATTAAAAGGACAGATAACAACATTTATACAGATGTTTATATTAAGTGCCATGGCATGGCTTACGGTGAGGACTCCCGGGCTTTTTACGGACTTTGGTTTTGATAAGATTAATTACGGGTTTGCCATGATAGTAATACTTAATGTTGGATTTGCATTTATAATGCCGTTGTTCGGCCTGATAACAAATTACTTTTCAAGAAAAAGAGAGTACAGAGCCGATGAGCAGGCTGTAAAAGAAGGGTACGGAGAGGCTCTTATCAGCGCTTTAAAGAAGCTTGCAAAGAGTAATTATGCTAACTTAAGTCCCGATCCGCTGGTAGTAAAGCTTACCTACAGTCATCCGGCATTAAGTCAGAGAATTGATGCGATAAGAAGAAATAAATAAATTGTAAAAGAAAGCTCCGGCAGGGAAACTACCGGAGCTTTTAATGTATCCTTGGTACAATATTAAAGCATATCCATATTTGGGATCAATTATCAAAACCCGCATATTCTTTCATCTGGAAGGCACCGTACAGAGAATATTTAGGTTTATAAAGTGTATCATAAAGAAGAGGCTTGTATTCCTTTCTCCATGACATGCTGTCGGTTATGCCCCAGAATGTGAGAGCATCCATTTTAATTTTGCCGCTGTCAACTCGTTCAAACAGACCGTTTATCAGGTCATAATAGAAGCATCCCTGTTTCCTTAAGTTTTCATCGGTACCGGGCTTGGGAGCCTGATATTTTCCGAGACATACGTCAAGCTCCGTAAGCTGAAGCTTAAGCCCTGTTTCACCCAGCTTGTCAACGGTCTTAAAATACTGGTCGAGATTGTCTGTTGTGTAAAGATGTGCCTGAAGGCCGATACCGTCTATCAGGTACCTGCCGTCTTCATCTACAAGTGTATTTACGAAATTGTACAGAGTCTGTGTCTTAAACTGTTCGTTGTAATCGTTATAATACAGATCGATGGTTTCAGGTGCGTATTTATCCGCATAGTAGAAAGCATACCACAGATAATCTTCACCGATGATCTGTGTCCAGCGGTTCTGTCTTACGGTACCGTTTTCCATCCATGCTTCATTTACCACATCATATGCATAGAAAAGGTCGATATATCCGAGCTCTTCAAGAGCTGCAAATACATTTTTAATGTAACCCTCCATACGTTTTAGCATGGTATCGCGGTCTACGAGTTCCTTATTCTGGTCAAAATCCACGTGGAATATCCAATCGGGAGTCTGGCTGTACCATATAAGGGTATGGCCTCTCATGGAGTAGTTGTTTTCCTGAGCCCATTTCATCATTTTAAGCGCATCACTGTTAAATTCTACTACAAGCTCGCCTGTCTCCTGGCTTTTCTTCTTGTTAAAGAGGTAGTCGGGTTTCATGGAGTTTTCCATGGTCACGCTGTTAAAATGTGTAAGAAGCAGATTCTTAACTACAGCGCGGTCGATCATCTGTGTGTTAAGACAGGTGCCGACCTTCATACCGTGTTCCGCAAAGAGATCTTTAAGCTGTTTCCCTTCTGCGGGGTCAGGGGTAGGGGTGGGAGTAGCAGTAGGTTTTTCTGTGGGTGTCGGCTCTAAGGTTGCAGTGGGAGCCTCGGTTACGTCAGGCTCGGGTGTGATCTCGCCGGAAGGAGCAGCTGTAGGTTCCTGCGTGACAGAAGGTGTAACATTTTCATCAGAGTTTTTGCTGCTGCATCCTGCAAATGAGCATACCATTATCGCAATGAGCAGCATGATAAGTTTTTGTTTCATTTTCCAATGTCCTCTCCGTTTTTTGCCCGTATAAAGAGAAAAGCGGGCGTAGTACTGAATTCCGAAAGGTATTTTACTATAGTCCGGATCTTAATTCTACGTGATTTTATACCGAAAAAATGTCTATTATTGCGGTGATAATGAAGTTTGTTCATTTTTTGGCAATATGAACAAAGAACATGGGATTTTACGGGAATCATTGGTAAGGATTAATATTGACTTTCATAAACATAAGTGATAAAACAGTCTCTGTTGTATGAAGCCGGACATGAGTATGTTATACATAGCCGGCGATTCAAAGGAGGAATGAACATGTTAAAAAAAGTATTAGTCGGATTGGTAATGCTTGTATTGGGAGTATGCCTTATGGCCTGCGGTTCCGATAAGGAAGAGGATAAGGCAGACAAGTCAAATAAGGATGACAAGGCTACAGAGAAGAGTGATGAGACAGTAACAGAAGAACCCACACCTGAAGAGGAGAAGCTTGCCATAGCTTCAACCGAGACCTGGGGAGATTTCACAGTAGGCATCCCTACAGACTGGACTTTCAGAAAGGGCGATACTTTTGACGAGAATGATACACGTTACTGTTCAGTAAAGAAGTCTGATTTCAAGTATTTTGATTTTAAGATGGAAGAAGAGCAGGTTGCAAACAACCAGTACAATTACAATAAGAATACTTACACCAACGAGCAGGAAGATGTATCCGGTAAATACGGTGACATCGAGTGGACAGGTTTCCAGTACAGCGACGGATGGGGCGGATACGGATTTGAACTTATCGCGACAGTAAATGAGAAGCCCGTACGTGTTTCATCATGCGGTTTTAAGTTTGACAGTGAAGAAGCACAGCTTGTTCTTAATTCACTTGTGATCAAATAAAGATGTAGTATTTTGTATAACTAAAAATGTGAAAATTTCGGAAAAGCCGTCAGTATAAGGACTGATGGCTTTTTTGGTTCGACAGTTTTTTCCATTGAATTCTTTTCCTGTGTTGGGTACAATTCACTTAAATGTTTGATAAAACGTTTAATCCATAAAAAGTTTCGGAGGGGTTTATGCTTACAGCAGTAAGACCAAAAAGCAGAGAGATCAAAAGAATTGAGAGAGAAGGGGACAGACTGTTATTTTATTCCGACCACGGAGTGCTGGCATTAGAGCCTAAGTCGGACAGTATAGTAAGAGTTCTGTACACAGTACAGGAGCACTTTTCAGGTAAGGAAAAGCCGGGTGTCGTCAGGAAGGAGACATGCGGGGACTGGAGTTATACAGAACTTAAGGAAACAGTTGAGCTTTCACTAAAAAGTATAAAGGTATCTGTAAAAAAAGAAAGCGGGGCTGTCAGTTTCTTTAAGACATGCGGTACAGGTAATGCACAGCTTTTGTTTAAGGAAAGAGATAAAGATCCGAAGGATTTCGAAGAGTTTGAAACCTTCCGCTTAGCAGGTGTGGAGCAGAAGACAAGAACTATCGATACAGCGGACGGAAAGAAGCAGGTGCTTGAAGATCCGTTAAAGGTATCCACCGGAAAGAGCTATCATATCCGTTTTAATTTCGAACTTAAAGATGAGGCTCTGTACGGACTCGGGCAGCAGGAGAAAGGTTTTGCTTCTTTAAGGGGGAGGACGATATATGTTCACCAGGGAAACAGGAAAATAGCCATGCCAATGTTTGTATCCACCGCAGGCTACGGTATCCTGACCGATACATACAGTCCGCTGATCTTTAACGACAATGAAAACGGTACATATATCTATACCGAAGCCGACCAGGAGCTGGATTATTATTTCATGGCAGGAAGTATGAATGAGGTAATAAGAGGCTACAGATTCCTTACCGGAAAGGCTGCACTGCTCCCCAAGTGGTCCCTTGGCTATGTTCAGTCACAGGAAAGATATGAAACACAGGAAGAAATCCTTGCCACGGTAAAAAAATCAAGGGACCTCGGTATCGGTATGGACTGTCTGGTGCTTGACTGGATAAGCTGGCCCGATAACGAATGGGGGCAGAAGTCCTATGATGCCTCACGTTTCCCCGATCCTAAGGGTATGATAGACAAGATGCATGACGATCATGTACATTTTATGATATCCATCTGGCCCACTATGGCAGGTAATACGGATAATCATAAAGAGTTTAAGGAGAGGGATCTGTTCCTGCCCGCAAGTACATGCTATGATCCTTTCAAGAAGGAAGCGAGAGAACTGTATTTTGACCAGTTAAAGAGGACACATTTCAGCTACGGTACGGATGCATGGTGGTGTGACAGCAGTGAGCCGTTTACACCCGAGTGGAATCATCTTATGCGTGTGGAGGAGAGTAAGCTTTATAATGAGTACTGCAGTGAGGCGGGACTCAGGATGGAGTATGAATACTCCAATGCATTCCCGCTTTATCATGCCATGGGAATATATGAGAACCAGCGTAAGGCACAGGATGAAGCGGCAGCCGGGGCAGCAGAGCAAGTTACGGAAAAACGGGTATGCAACCTTACACGAAGTGCATATACCGGGCAGCAGAGATACGGGACCATCATGTGGTCGGGAGATACCGATGCAAGCTGGGATACATTAAAGGATCAGGTAGCCATAGGCCTTCATTTCTCAGCATCGGGTATTCCATACTGGACCAACGATATCGGAGCTTTCTTTGTAAAACGGGGTATGTTCTGGTACTGGGACGGAAAATATGATGATACCGTGGACAATAACGGATACTCAGAGCTTTATACCAGATGGTATCAGTATGCGGCATTTCTGCCCGTATTCCGCGCCCATGGTACGGACTGCCGCCGTGAACTCTGGAACTTCAAGGGTGAGTTCTATGATGCGCTTCTTAAGACAAATAAACTCAGATACAGCCTGATACCTTATATCTATTCCGAAGTGGGGAAGGTATGGCTTAACGATAATTCACTTATCAGATGGCTTGCATTTGATTTTACTTCAGATAAAAATACCTGGGATATTACCGACCAGTTTATGTTCGGAGAGTCCATCATGGTATGTCCCGTTGTGGATGCCATGTATTACGGAGAGGACGGAAAACTTATAGAGACGGCTAAAACCAGGAAGGTGTATTTCCCTGAAGGCTGCGACTGGTACGATTTCTACACTTGTAGAAAGTACACGGGCGGTACTGCTGAAGAGATAGAAGTGCCTTTAGATACCATACTTTTGTTTGTAAAGGACGGAAGCATAATCCCTGTAACAGAGCCAGCACTTTCCACGGAAGAGCAGACAGGGGATATAGAGTACAGGAGATTTGGTAATGTTACGGCTCCCTACGAGATGTATACAGATGCCGGTGACGGATATGCATATGAAAGAGGGGAGTATATTATTAAGGATATCCGTTAAGAACCTTCGCATACGCTTAAGACAACATGGTAAGGAATTATATTTACATATGAGTAACAGAAAACGCCGGGAGTTACCCCGGCGTTTTCCTTTTTGTTACTTCCCAAAATCTATATCAACATCACCTGTAGAGGTATTGATGTTAATCGAATTAATGGTGGAAGTGGTCTTCTTATAGTTCTTTTCGAACTCTTCGTTACCTATCCTGATATCACCTGTAGAGGTGTGGATATTTACGTTGTAGGATTCTTCGTCACCCTTAAGACCGAGCATAACTTCACCTGTGCTTGTCTTGATATCGATATTGTCTATCATTGCGTTGTCTAAAGAGATATCGGATGTGGATCCTTCTACAGAGAATGCCTTAAAATCGGTGTTTTTAGTGGTGATATCACCTGTAGAAGTTTTTGCGGTGTATTTTCCCGCACATGCTGAGTTAATGATATTAACCTCACCGGTAGATGCCTTTGTCTCCAAAGAGTTCATGGTGCAGTTATCGATGGTGATGTCACCTGTTGATACTTTAAAGATCATATCAGACATCTTATTGTTTTTAAGGTTGATGTCGCCTGTGCTGGTTGAGATCGAACCGTCAATAGCGAGGTCCGAGATACGGATATCGCCTGTTGAAGACTCTATTTTGACAATCTTTGTGCTGTCGGTATCGGGTACGGTAATGTTTACGTAAGAGTCTTCAAAGCTTCCGAAGAAACTGAAATTTAAAAATGAGAAATCTTCATTGTCGATATCAACTGTAAGAATACCGCCGTTATTACTGATCTGGGGCTTCTGATCCTCAGGTACATTGTATGAGATCGCATATTCATTACCCTTAATGATATTAATATCAACGGTGGAAGTATTTACCACTACTTTATCAAATGCGTCTAATTTTACTGTTTCGTTTATATAATCTTCGCTGCCTTTATAAACCTTGAAATTTTTGATCTTAAAGTTCCATGTGCCGCCCTGTACTGTGCCGAATGCGGCAAAAGCGATGCCTATGCACATAAGTACTACTGCTGCGAGTAAAAAGAATTTTGTCTTTTTCATATTAAGCCACCTGTGCCTTTCCTGCTTTTTTCTTTAAAAGTCTCTTCTTAATGATGGAAGAGATGAGAGATACCAATGCTCTTGCGAGTGCTGCTGTACCTAAAAGGAACATGATACCTAAGCCGATCACGAACAGGCCGCAGCCGAGAACGATAAACTTCTGTGCCAATCCTGCTGCAGTGAGGGATACGATAGTGATCAATATACCTGAGATCACACACGCAAATCCGGATACACCGAATGCAAAGATGATGGAACCGATGGTAACTACACCTGCAAAGATGAGTACGATAGCTGCGATCGCAAGGGGAAGTGCGATGGGAGATGCAAAAATCCCTAAGATCACCAGCCACAGGATGGAGCCGAAGCCCTTTGTTGTATTCTTTTCCTGCTGCTCATCAATCTTTTTCTCGGTTGTGTCAGCGATTATCTGACGGGCTACTTCCTTGGGACTTCCGAGATGTATGCATATATCGGAATCGGGCGGAAGATTTAAGTCATCGATGTATTCACTGTAATATTCAATTGCGTCTAATTTGTCTTCTTCCGGCATATGACGCAGCCGGTAATCAAGCTCCTGTAAAAAGGTTTGCTTATCCATTTATTTTTCCTCCTGGGTAAATAATTTTTTGTTGATCTTTATATAGATTTATGGGAAAGTAAGTAAGATTCTTTAGTCAGCAGTAGTTATGAGCTTCGGACTTCCGAGAAGAGAATCTATCTTATCTTTGTAAGTGATCCATTCGCTTCTGAAGAAATGCAGCTGATCCCTGCCCGGTGGAGTGATGCGGTAGTATCTTCGGTTGCGGCCCTGATAGGGGACATCATACGTTTCCAGTAAGCCGGACTTCTGAAGCCTTCTGAGTACAGGGTAAAGTGTTGATTCGGAGATGTCTACTACATCCATGACACGCTGTGTCAATGTGTAACCGTATACATCTTCCTTTTCTACAACGCCCAGCACACATGCGTCCAAAAGAGGAGCTGTTAATTGGTAAGTCATTCTATCATTCCTTTCTATATATTTATTTGGGGCGGTTGACATTCTCAAAGCTTTTACAAGCAAGCTTGTACAGCTTTTCGTATGTCAACCTATGTGTTGTATCATATTATTACCGATGCAATATCTTGTCGACGTATAATACTATACGACATATAATATTGTTTGTCAAGCATTATTTTAAAATTTTTTGAATATTTTTTGAAAAAGTTCTCAAATGCCCGTTTTATCGGGCTTTTGAGCAAGATACTACCAATAATTATTCTTGTTTTTTGGAGCGGATTGGAATATAATTTATAGACGGGTTTAGATTTATGCCGGAAGGCATCTTATATTTTTAGGGGATAATCCGGTCGGAAAATAACCGGGTAAGTTACAGTAACATGACATCATTTTTGGAAAAACATTTTATAAAAGATAAGGAAAACAGAGCGGCATACGGGGTATTGGCCGGTATAGTCGGGATCATATGCAATGTTTTCTTATTTATAGGAAAGCTTATAATAGGTCTGCTGGTCAATTCATCCGCGGTCATCGCCGACAGTTTTAACAACCTGTCTGATGCGGCATCATCGGTCATAAGCCTGGTAGGAGCGAAGCTTGCTGCAAAGCCTGCAGACGAAGAGCATCCGTTCGGACACGGAAGATATGAATATATCGTAGCACTTATAGTATCTTTCCTTATATTAGAGGTAGGATTTACCTGTTTTAAGTCTTCCATAGATAAGATATTCCATCCGGAGGACCTTAATATCACGACCGTTGCATTGATAATACTTATAGTGTCGGTACTGGTAAAGATATGGCTGTCACTGTTTAACAGAAAGCTTGGTAAAAAGATAGATTCAAAGGTTCTTTTAGCTACGGCCAAGGATGCATTGGGAGATGTATTCGTTACATCGGCTACCATCTGTTCACTTCTTATATATAATATATTTGATCTCAATGTGGACGGATATGTGGGCTGTATAGTAGCAATTATGGTTTTCTGGGCCGGTATCAGTGTGGCAAGGGATACCATAGAGCCCCTGCTCGGAGAAGCAGCACCGGAAGAGCTGTACAGGCAGATATGCGATAAAGTGATGTCTTATAAAGGTATAGAGGGTACTCATGATCTGATAGTCCACAGCTACGGACCCACGAGACGCATGGCTTCCGTGCACGCTGAGATCAAGAACACCCTGTCTATGGAAACGGCACATGAGATAGTGGATAAGATAGAGCATGATGTGCTGGCGGAGATGAATATATTCCTGGTCATCCATATGGATCCGATAGATACGGATAATGAGGCCGTACAGACGGTCAAAGGGGTGGTAAACCGTATAGTACAGGAAAAAGAACCTAAGGCTACTATACATGATTTCAGGATGGTATCGGGTGTGGATCAGATCAACCTGATATTTGATCTGGTACTTCCTTATTCTTATAAGAAGGATGAATGCAGGAAGTTTTCATCCGATATCGGAGAAGCATTAAAAGGCGTGGATAAGAGATATAACTGTGTGATCACGGTTGAACACTCTTATGTGAATCAATAAGGAGACAGCTGCATGAAATATAATTTCGATGAAAAGGTTAACCGCAGAGGTACAGGGTCACTAAAATGGGATGTACCGGAAAACGTGCTTCCCATGTGGGTAGCAGATATGGATTTTAAGACCGCACCGTGTATATTGGAGACTTTAAAGAAAAGGGTAGAGCACGGTGTGTTCGGATATACCGATGTAAAATCAGAATGGAATGAAGCATACATCAATTGGTGGGACTTTAGACACGGATTAAAAATGAAGCCTGAATGGCTGATATTCTGCACCGGAGTGATTCCTGCCATATCTTCGATGGTGAGAAAACTCACCACGCCGAATGAAAAGGTGATAATCCAGACCCCTGTCTACAATATTTTTTTTAACTCTGTATTGAACAACGGATGCCGGGTATATGAAAGCCCGTTAAAGTATGAAGACGGGAAATATTCTATGGATTTTGAGGACCTCGAAGAGAAGATGTCGGATCCTATGGCAACACTTTTTATACTCTGTAATCCCCAGAATCCTTCCGGAAATATCTGGAGCAGGGAAGAACTGAAGAAAATCGGTGAGCTTGCGGTAAAATACAATGTGACTGTAATCTCCGATGAGATACACTGTGATCTGACCGACCCGGGCTATGAATATATCCCGTTTGCATCCGTATCTGACGAATGCAGGAAGGTAAGCGTTACATGTCTCGCACCGACCAAGACCTTTAATATAGCAGGGATCCAGACCGCAGCGGTATGTGTTCCCGATGACTTTTTAAGGTTTAAGGTATGGAGGGGGCTTAACACCGACGAAGTGGCCGAACCGAACGTATTTGCCTGCGAGGCGGCCATAGCCGCTTTTAATGAAGGCGGAGAGTGGCTGGATGAACTTAGGGCTTACATAGCTGAGAATAAAAGGATAGCACGTGATTTTATCAGAAAAGAGCTGCCTGAACTTCATGTGATCGAGAGTCATGCCACATATCTTATGTGGATAGATGTAAGCGGCTGGGATTATATGAAAGGCTTTAAGCCTGTGGAAGGTGATGAGGATACCGCCAAAAAAGCGGGACCTCTTACGGCATCGGATGTGCTGAGACGAAAGAGCGGACTGTTTCTTTCCGAAGGCGGCATATATGGCGGAAACGGCGCAAGCTTCTTAAGAATGAACCTCGCCTGCCCGAAAGCAACGGTACTGGAAGGACTGGAACGATTAAAACGTGCAGTGACCGAATAAAAATACATGATCAGGAGAACCCAATGGAAAACAATATGACACCTACCCCTTTAAAAAGCGATGCATTCCGTTTTGATTCATTTAAAAACGGAGAAGTACTTTATAATAAAAAGAAAAACAGACTTCCTGCCATGGGCTGGAACAGTTGGAACGCATTCGGAAGCGGAAATACGGAAGAACTGACGAAAGCCATGGCTGACAAAATAACTGAACTCGGCCTTGATAAGCTGGGTTACAGTTACTGCGTACTTGATGACGGCTGCTACAAGCCTGAAAGAGAAGACGGAAAGCTGGTAAATGAACCGAAGAAGTTTCCTTCGGGATTCAGGGCGCTTGCTGATTATATTCATGCAAAAGGCCTTAAATTCGGCATGTACAATGATATAGGTACCAACCTTTGTGCAGGAGCGGCAGTAGGAACATACCTGCATGAGGCAGTGGATGCAAAGTCTTACATTGACTGGGGCGTTGATTTTATAAAGGTGGATAACTGCTACTATATGTTCGATAATGCCACATTCTCTAACCCTGAGAATGCACGTTTTGTATATGCACCCAATATTAAAGGGATAAAGCTTGTTTCAAAGGAAACTTCGGAAAGCATTATTTTGTTTGTCGAAGAGGCCGGAAAGCTTACAGGAAAAGGAGCACAGCTTAATGAAGAAGGTGCAGTAAAGTACGTCACAAATATCGGAACCTTTGACGGCACCAATACAGGTACCACCCCTGTAGGGGATATGAGCGGAGAACTTCATTTTAATTTTAATATCGGAATTCCCGGAGAATATGAGGAATACGATCTGTTTGTCGAATATGCCACAGGTCGTGAGCCCGGAACGGGAGAATGGCTTCAGATAGCTGTGGATAATGAAGACGGTTCCAAGCTTATCTATGATGATTTCTTAGAGCCTACAGAAGGTAAGGAGAGCTTCATATGGTCAAAGGCCACACCTGTAACTCTTAAAAAAGGGAAAAATATCATCCGTCTTATGAACCACAGACGTCAGGAAAATACGCTTAATTCTTATGCAGAACTGCTTAAAGGCTTTAGTGAGGCGGCACCGGATAATGATATAATCCTTTCTATATGTGAGTGGGGTAAGACCCAGCCTCAGAACTGGGGCTATAAGGTGGGAGATTCCTGGAGAATTTTGAACGACATTACCTTCCGTGTAGGCTGGGACGGAAATCCCGGTATAGGCAGATGGTTCGATCCCGGTACACCTTCCGTTACATCCCAGTACAATAAAGCTGTAGTAATGGATGAGTTTGCAGGACTTGATAAGGGTTGGAACGATCCGGATATGCTGATGATAGGTATGGACGGTATGACCGATATTCAGTGTAAGACTCATATGACCATGTGGTGTATGATGAACTCACCTCTTATGCTCGGACTTGACTTGAGAAGAGTTAAGAAGGGCGACTGGATATATGAGATAATAGCCAATGATAAGTTGATCGCTCTTAATCAGGATTCCCTGGGAACCCAGGCAAAACGCCTTTCTACGAGCGTAGAATCATCCGATCCTTCTAAGGAATACATAACAAATATTGACAGAGTAGATATACTTGTTAAGCCCTTAGCGGATGGCGGAGCTGCTATATCATTTATCAATGTGAGTGAGAGAAAACAGACCGGTGATTTTAAAATCATGGTCGATGATATCCCGTTTGCTTCATTTAAGAAGGGCGAAAAATATAAAGTTACCGATCTCTGGACGGGAGAAGAGTCGGTTAATACCGACGGAGTATTCAGCGTAAAAGAATTAGCTGCTTGTGACAATGTGACGATCAGGATATCTGTATGTTAAGAAGAAAATGAAAATTACTGTAAGAGATTTTTTTTATATATTATTCGGAGACCATGACAGGGAAGAATTTGAGTACCGGTTAGGTGAACACCTGTCATATGATGAATCCGAGACCAGACAGCTCGACAGGCGTACAGCTGCTTATATGGTGTATGTATATATAACGGATGTGCTTCACGAGACAGAGGAGCCGAGTATGGAGCCTGCATTTGTGCTAAAGGACATATACGAGTGTCCGGCGTGTATTAGGTATATAGCGCAGGTTTATCTTAAAGGTATCATGCCGGCGAAAGATATGGTGTTTGGTGTCAGAGAGTCTGTTGACAAGGAAGATGCGATAAAGATTTCCGAAAGGGTATTTGACAGGTCAAAAAGAACAAGATTGGCTTGAGGACTTGTATTTACAGGGCTTGCCGGGATATTATAAAAAATATTTTATAGAATTGCAGAAATTTTTAAAAAAACTGTTGACAAATTAAATTCTATAGTGTAATATATCATTCGTGCTCGAGAGAAGCACGATGATGCGCGAGTGGTACAGTGGTAGTACGTCGCCTTGCCAAGGCGAAGATCGCGGGTTCGATCCCCGTCTCGCGCTTCCTGATATAATAGCGGAAATATTGATCCAGATCAGTATTCCCGCTGTTTTATTTTGCTCGAAAATAGTGTAAATCGGGATATAGATAAATATAGTACTTTTGTATTAAAAAAGCGGAAACGTTGAGCTTTAAATGTTTCCGCTTTTATTTGCTTTTAAAGTCAAAAAATGATATAATTTAAATGATATTGATACGTGTTGATGGTACTGCTGCGGAGGTACAGAAAATGTCAAAAAAAGTATTGATCATAATGATGGCACTCGTCATGGTTTTCTCATCTTTTAACACGCAGACCGTGTATGCCGGCGAGGCAGTAAAACCTGATGTTCCGAAGTTCAAGGTGAAGGTATCGGAGGATGAGAGCCTTTTTACATTTACGATATCAAAGACAAGTAACGCGGACGGTTACCGTATTTATGCCAAGGAACCCGGAAGCTCCAAATACCGTACTGTCGCCACAATAAAAAAGAACGGGAAAAAAGCGAGGACATATAAGTATTCGCCGTTTAACCCGGGGCAATATACATTCAAGATCAAGGCATATCATAAAAACGGAAAAAGCAAGGCTTGGTCGGATGTATCAGAGGTAAAGAAGATCACAGTCAAATCGGATATCTTGTCGAGAGTCCCGGTAGGGATCAGATTTGCCGATGACACTGCCACAGAGTTCAGGTTCGGAAACGGTAATCCCGGCGGAAGCGACAGGGACAGATATAAGTTTGAATACGAATGTGACGAAGACTTTGAAAATGCGGAAATCCGGTTGTTTATCGTTAATTCCGACGGAACACGCGCGGATGATCCGCTGTTTAATTATGACGATGTGCAGATGACGGTCGGTGCCACGAGGCTTGGAGAATGCTATGCAGTGCTTTACGCTTTCGGGAAAAGCACTGATGTTGATTTAAGGAACCCGCTGGCCAGATCTCAGATGATCAAACTGACATGTATGGACGAGAATGGCAACACAGGGCCTAAATATGGCGATATCACTTTTAAGGACGGATACGCATATTTCGGTACTGCACCTACAGAGCTCGTCACCGATAAAGAACTTAAGTCAAAGATCATCCATACTGCGGATCGGGACCATCAGTATTTCCTGCTTGACGGAGAAGTATACATATACGATGAGAAATTTGACGTCGGACCGTTTAAATATGTTCCGGCAGAATGGAGGATCTTAGAACAGACCGATGATTACGTGCTCCTTATGAACAACATCATTATCGGCGGCGGTGGTTATGACGGGTATAAGGAAACAAAGAACACCACATGGAAGACGAGCTGCCTTTATTATATGCTCAACCGCTATAATGATTATCCAAAAGACGAAAGGACATTCGACCCCTTGTTATTACTGGGTGATGCGCAGCGTACTCTGATGGATATGGATATCTGCGGAGTGAAGACAAAAGTAGGCATACCGACACTGGAAATGCTGACCAGCAAAACGTATGGATTTAGTGGTTCAAAATCGGCAGACAAGTCCAGGATCGTATCTCCCTCGAAATTCTATGATATCGTTACCAATCACAATGCAACAAGGCACGGACTTAAACTGTTCGGGTGTTACTGGGTAGCAAACGAAAAGGCCGGCGAGACCATATGCGTAGACCAGAACGGAAAGATCCTGGTCGGAGAATTCGATTGCAATGTTTATGAGATCGGCGTGGTAAATGTCATAAAGGTTGATCTGAAGCTCTGCAATGTCATAAATAAATAAGCAGAATGTAATGTTACATAAAAAAATATAAGCAAAACAGGAGGAATAAAAGGATGCAAACTACAGACCTGGATCCGAAGAACTTTCTGAAACTGATATTTACAGTTGTTTTATTTGTGATACTTTTACCTTTCAGTATCGGTGCTGAGGCTGCAGATGTGATCATAGAGCCTGTATTTAACCAGACTGAGGCCAGATCCATGCTTGACAGCATAAATGCATTCCGTACCGGCTCTGATGCATGGTATTGGGACAGTTCTGATACCAATAAAGTCCAGGTGACCGGACTAGGTAATCTGGTATATGACTATGAACTTGAAAAAGTAGCTATGCAGAGAGCAGCTGAGATAGCACTTTACTGGGGACATATCAGACCTGACGGAAGCAGTACCTGGTCCGCATACAGTGACTTTGGTTATTCGACAGGCGGAAGTGGAGAGAACATAGCAGCCGGATACGGAAGTGCCAACGCAGCATTTGTAGGTTGGCGCGAAG
>CACYIR010000001.1 GCA_902774525.1 uncultured Lachnospiraceae bacterium | reverse complement strand
GGACTTATGGCCGATACCGGTATCATCGGACTAATCTTAGGACAGATAATCGGACGCTGGGGCAACTTCTTTAACAGGGAAGTGTTCGGTAAGTTTACGGATTCGGTCTTCGCGATGCAGATCGATATCTCGGATAAGGCATTGAACAGTATATATAACCCGTCGCTTGTATCCGAGAGCCTGCTGAAAAACATGTTTGCCGGCAAGGAAGATACCCTTAATAATATAATAGAGATCCGTAACAATATCATGGTACTTTCCGACGGAAGACAGTTTATCCAGGTACATCCCACATTCCTGTATGAATCGGTATGGAATATACTGGTACTCATCATCCTTCTTATCGCATGGCCTAAGAAGAAGTTTAACGGCGAGATACTTCTTATGTATCTGGCAGGATACGGTTTCGGAAGATTCTTCATTGAGGGTATCAGAACTGACCAGCTCTATATCTGGGGTACCGGTCTTGCGGTTTCACAGGTGCTCTCTGCGATACTGTTCATAGCGGCAGTGGTTCTGATCATTGTATTCAGGACCAAAGCTATCCGCTCGGGCGAGGCAAAACATGTATCACTGGTGCTCAGCGCAGCTTCGGTCAAAAAGGACGAAGAGGATACAGAGGATGCTTCTTATACAGCATTTGATGCAAAAGAGGATAATAGCGGAAAAGTTGTCGATGCCGAGATCAAAGACGCGGAATATATCGATATGAAGATAAAGGATCCGAAATACAAAGATATCTCTAAAGAATAAAATGAATAAATAAAAGATACATATTATGGTAAAGACTCTGCTTTTGAACGAAGCAGGGTCTTTTTTTATATTCTTTTCTGTATTTTTATTCATTTCTTGTGGAGAACATATATTCGCACACAATATATAGATATTGCACAAAAACGGAATAAAAAAATATTAAAAAATATGTATTTTTACTCAAAAAGGTATTGATTTTCTAAAAAGATTGTTATATGATTAGGGTATCCAGTGGTGAAAAGTGGTGAATTGTGGAATGAAGTGGAGGTGATGACGATGTTCATGGGTGAATTTAATCATTCAATAGACGTAAAGAACAGAGTCATTGTGCCTGCAAAGTTCCGTGATGAATTAGGAGAGCAGTTTGTGGTATCTGCCGGATTGGACGGATGCCTTTACCTCACCAAGAAAGCCGACTGGGAGGAGTTCGCTAAAAGACTTGCAGAGCTTCCTATGACAAACGAATCAAGACAGCTGGTCAGATTCTTTATGAGAAACGCACAGGAATGTGAACCCGATAAGCAGGGAAGAATAGTTATCCCTCAGGGCTTAAAGGACCTGGCAGGACTGGAGAAGGACATCGTCATGATCGGTTCGGTCAGCAAGGTTGAGATCTGGAGCAAAGAGAAGCTTGACAGCCAGTCAGGTGATGAAAGCATGGAGGATATCGTAGAGAAGCTTTCTACAGAGTACGGACTTAAGTTCTGATGAGGTTCATATGGGTGAGGAGATACAGTTTAATCACAGATCGGTCCTCTTGGAGGAAACCATAACGGGGCTTGACCTTAAGCCCGGCGGGATATATGTGGACGGAACCTTAGGAGGTGCAGGACATTCCTCGGAGCTGCTTAAAAGAGAAAAGACCGCACATCTCATCGGCATCGACCAGGATCCGGACGCCATAAAAGCGGCGACGGAAAAACTCAAACCATACGGCGACAGAGTCACGATAGTAAAAAGCAACTACGAAAATATAGCACAGATACTTAAGGAAAATAATATAGATAAGGTGGACGGTATACTCTTGGATCTGGGTGTTTCGTCCTATCAACTTGACACCCCTGAAAGGGGCTTTTCGTACATGAACGACGCACCGCTTGACATGAGGATGGATACGGAATCAACAAGGACCGCGTCGGACATAGTAAACGGATACAGCGAAAACGAGCTTTTCCGGATCATAAGGGATTACGGAGAAGACAGATTTGCCAAGAACATTGCAAAGCATATAGCAGCCGCCAGAGCGGTAAAAAAAATAGAAACAACATTTGAACTGAACGAAATTATAAGAGCTTCGATACCCGCGAAGGTGCGGGAGACGGGAGGACATCCTTCAAAACGTACATTTCAGGCGATAAGGATAGAACTGAACCGGGAACTTGAGGTTTTATCCGAAAGTCTTGAAACGATGATAGATCTGCTGAACGACAAAGGAAGGCTTTGCATCATAACATTCCATTCCTTAGAGGACAGGATAGTAAAGAAGGCCTTCAATACAGCAGAAAACCCGTGTATATGCCCGCCGGGATTTCCGGTATGCGTATGCGGGAGGAAACCAAAGGGAAAACATCTTACCAAAAAAGCCATCACTCCGTCAGATGTCGAGATGAATGACAATCCGAGGAGTAAAAGCAGCAAACTCAGGATATTTGAGCGAAGCGGATAATGTTCTAAAAAAACAAAAGGGGAAAGCGCAGGGAACAGCGCAGGGAAAAGAATGGCAGAAATAAGAAAAAACAAATTTACGTATGACAGGAACTACTACGAGAACATGGATAAGGTTCATGTAGCAGGCACTGCAGCAAAGGATCTTAACGCCATAGAGTACGAGGAGGATTTCTTCGAGAATGGCGAAGCTTTTGATGAGGAATATTCCGAATACGATTTTGAAACTTCCCCTAAAAAACGTGAAACAGTAAAGCCTGAGATATACACGGAACCCCGCCGTGGCAGCAGGAAAGAGAAAGTAAAGGTATTATATAAATTCAGGCTCTTTACTTTGCTCATGACGGTTGTATCATTAGGAGCATTGGTTCTTGCAAGTTACAGGTACATAGAGGTAAGAGCCGAGATCACACAGGCCAACAAAAAGATCGAGGTGGCAAAGACAGAGTTAAAGGATATCCAGAATAAGAATTCGGCACTGATGAGCCAGCTTGATGTCGAAATGGACAGAAACTACATATACGCCATGGCAGTCGGTAAGCTTGGCATGAAATATCCGAAGGAGAATGACATAATCTATTACACCAAGGCCGATGAAGGGTATGTGAGACAGTATCATGATATACCCGAATTAAAATAAAATAAACTGCAGTTGATCTTAACTGGGTGAGGGAATACATATTTCCTTCACCCATTATAGCGTTATTAATAAGGGTTGCTTAACGGACGGGAGACAGGATGAAGAGGAGAAAAAGGACAAGAAGATTTAATGATATAATGAAGACCGGCCTTTATCTTGTATTTATCGGGGTAATAGCAGCCTGTGTTTATCTTATAGGCAGAATGGTCTACATCAACAACAATAACGGTGACGAGTATGCCAGAAAGGTCCTGTCGCAGCAGGCATATGCAAATAAGACGCTGGTTGCCGAAAGAGGGGCTATCACCGACAGAAACGGTATAGTGCTTGCAAGAAGCGAAAAGACCTATAACGTGATACTAGATCCCGATGTGATCTTAAGCCACGATTATTACTTAGAGCCCACTTTGAAGGCTATGGAGGAGTGCTTAGGTTACGATCAGGAGACTATCACAAAAGTTATAAACGATAATTCAAAGAGCAGATATCTCGTATATGAGAAAAATATTGATTATACAAAGGTTTCGGATTTTAACAGCTATAAATCAAAGCATAAATTCGTAGTAGGCGTATGGTTTGAAGAGGAATATACAAGAGTATATCCTTACGGGAATTTTGCTTCGCATGTCATCGGATTTGCCACAAGAGACGGCGGTAATTACGGACTTGAGCAGTACTACGACGAATACTTAAGAGGAGTTGAAGGATTGGAATTCGGATATTACGATCCCGAACTCAACCGTCAGAAGACCGTAAAGGAAGCAAGAAACGGATATACTTTGGAGACCACGCTCGATTACAATATCCAGACCGTTATCCAGAAAAAGATCGAGAATTTCCGTACCGAGACCGGATGCAAAAATATCGGAGTCATAGTCATGAACCCCAATAACGGCGAGATATACGGCATGGCTTCCAACTACGAATACGATCTTAACAATCCCCGTTCACTCGAAGGACTGTTCAGCGAGGAAGAACTTGAGGAGATGACTCAGGATCAGAAGACAAATGAGCTTTTCAAGATGTGGAGGAACTTCTGCATATCCGATACTTATGAACCCGGTTCGACATTTAAGACGATCACTGTAGCATCTGCATTGGAGGAGTGCGTGGTATCGGGTTCAAGTACGTTTACCTGCAACGGTTATTCGGAAAAGGGCGGATGGAGGATAGGCTGCAACAAAAAGAGCGGTCACGGAAAACTTACCTTAGCGGAAGCTCTTATGAAATCATGTAACTGCGCATTGATGGAAATAGTTGAAAAGCTTGGCGCTGATGCATTTTACAGATACCAGAAACAGTTCGGTTTCGGTGATAAGACGGGAATAGACCTTACCGGCGAAGCAACCGGTATCCTTATACCGAGAAGCAAACTGAATGTAACGGAACTTGCGACAAGCAGTTTCGGCACCACATTCAATGTCACCATGATACAGATAGCTGCGGCATATGCTTCGATACTTAACGGCGGAATATATTATACACCCCATGTTGTAAAGCAGATGAAGGATGAGGACGGAGTACCCGTAAGGAAAGAAGAGAACGGACCCGTCAGGGAAACAGTAAGTAAGACCACATCCGAGTTTATACATGAAGCACTGTATATGACGGTAGAAAAAGGAACGGCTACTCCCGCTAAGGTAGCGGGCTACCTCGTCGGAGGAAAGACCGGTACCGCACAGAAGAGACCGAGGACCGAAAAGAAATATGTTGTATCTTTCGTAGGCTTTGCACCTGCAGACGATCCCCAGGTCATGACCTATGTGGTAATAGACGAGATACAGGATGAGAGCCTTGCCGGAAGCAGCAGCCCCGCCACAAGGATGACTTCGGAGATACTTAATGAAATACTTCCGTATCTCGGGCTTTATCCTGAAGGCGAGATAAACTATGTTGTAGACCTTGACCTTATACAGGAGCCGGATATCGATATAGGCGACGAGATAAACAGTGATGTACTTCCCGACGGTATAGATGAGGAAGTTATGTAAATAATATTTATTTGGAGGCGTGTTATGGATTTTCAGGGTAAAAAGGTACTGATAATAGGAGCGGGAAAGAGCGGCATAGCAGCAGCCAATCTCCTTACATCAAAGGATGCGGATATCATCCTTTACGATGACAAAAAGCTGGATGAGGCTGAAGTATTAAAGAAACTGTCTCCTGATTTTAAGGGAAGGATAATCTCGGAGAATCTTCCTGAGGATACAGCAGGCAATCCCGATTATCTGGTACTTAGCCCCGGAGTCCCCATTGATTCGGAAAAGGTATTAAAATATAAGGATAAAGGCGCATGTGTGATAGGCGAGGTTGAGCTTGCTTATTATTTCACAAAGGGAAAGATAGTAGCAGTTACAGGAACTAACGGCAAGACAACGACAACAGCACTTACCGGTGCGTTAATGAAGCTTAAATATGAGAATACCCTTGTGGGAGGCAATATCGGTATCCCCTATACAGAGATATGTTTAAACAGTTCTGATGACGGAGTGACCGTGGCCGAGATGAGCAGCTTCCAGCTTGATACCACCGTAACATTCCATCCCTATATCAGCATGATCTTAAATATCACGCCCGATCATCTTGACAGGCATCATACGATGGAAAACTACATCAATGCCAAGCTTAACTGTACAAAGAATCAGACAGAGGATGAACTCTGCATATTAAATTATGAGGATGAGATATTAAGAAAAGCAGCTGCAAACATAAAGGCAAAAATCTGCTGGTTCTCTTCAAAAACAGCCCTTAATGACGGCATGGTTTATGAAGACGGCGTTATATATGAAGTAAAAGCAGGCGTAAGGGAAAAGGTCATAGATGTTGATCAGATGATGCTTATCGGAAGACATAACTATGAAAACGTTATGGCAGCCGTAGCAGCCGCAAGATTTATGAATGTGCCGATGGAGCTTATACGTGAAGGTCTTAAGAATTTCAAACCCGTTGAGCACCGTATCGAGTATGTGGATACCATAAACGGAGTAAAGTATTACAACGATTCTAAGGGTACCAATCCCGACGCATCCATTCAGGCGGTAAAGGCTATGTCAGGTCCCACCTTCCTGATCGGCGGAGGATATGACAAAGGCTCGGAATATGATGAGTGGATCGAAAGCTTCGACGGAAAGATCAAGAAGCTGCTCCTTATGGGACAGACCCGTGACAAGATTGCCGAATGTGCGAGGAAGCACGGATTTACCGAAATAGAGTTTGTGGGAAGCATGGAAGAAGCAGTGGATTATTGCTATAAAAATGCGGTAAGCGGTGACACCGTACTTCTTTCACCCTGCTGTGCAAGCTGGGGAATGTTCAAGAATTACGAGGAACGCGGCAGGATATTTAAAGATCTTGTACATGAAAAGAACAGAGGATAAACGTGGATAAAAATCTTCAGAGAAACAGGTTAAAAAAAGTCCTGAGCCATTATGACGCAATACTAGCCATACTGGTTTTGTTCATATGCGTATTCGGACTTATAATGATATACAGCGCGAGTTCCTACAGGGCAGAGTATTACTATGGGGATTCGAAACTGTATTTTAAGAGACAGGGGCTCTTCATAGTAGTGGGAGCTGCTGTCATGATCCTCGTTTCACTGATAGATTACAGGATATATCTTAAAAAGATCAAATTTATAAAGATAAGACCTATAGTAATATTATACTTTTTGTGTCTGGCTCTGCATATATATGCATTGTTCAAAGGACATCAGTCAGGCGGATCAAAGCGCTGGATAGAGCTTGGCGGCGGTATGAACTTCCAGCCGTCAGAGGTATCAAAGGTATGCTTTGTTCTCCTTGCGGCATTGCTTGCAGGCAAAAAGAAAAGATTTGTAAATACGGGAAATTTCTTTAAGAATCTGGGTGGTTTTTTTCTCCTGTTTACTTTCTTTATTCCGATACTGGGAATAGTAGCGTATCAGAACCTTTCATCTGCTATCATACTAGCAGGTATTGTAACGGTGATCATATTCTGTGTTTCCATGGATAAAAAATATATCCTGGTCGTTTTCCTTATACTTGTAGGAGCCGTGGCTCTGTTTATCTGGCTTAAGGCATACAGATCGGAACGTATCATGCATTTCCTGTATCCGGAGAGCATGGACCCCGGAGATCAGATACTGCAGGGACTTTACGCTATAGCTTCGGGCGGACTTTTCGGAAAAGGACTCGGAAACAGCGTACAGAAGCTTGGAAATATCCCCGAAGTACATACGGATATGATATTTACCATCATATGCGAGGAACTCGGTATTATAGGCGGCATAGCACTTATAGGACTTTTCCTTCTGCTTTTGTGGAGGATATTCAAGATAGCACTTAATGCGCCTGATATATACGGAGCACTTATAGCCACAGGTGTACTTGCACAGCTGTCGGTCCAGATCATAATGAATATAGCCGTTGTAACCAACAGCATACCGGCAACGGGTGTTCCGCTTCCGTTTGTAAGCTACGGAGGAAGCTCTCTGCTCATCATGCTGGCGGAGATCGGTATTGTTTTAAATGTATCAAAACGTACTAAGGATGTAATAGAAGAAGAGGATGAAGGGGAAGAGGAATTTGAGGAATAACCCCGGATAACCTTTAAACAGCGCTAATGGCTGTCAGTTTACAGGGAGGAGGGCACAATGAGGATAAAAAGAAGTACCGTTATCAAAATTGCAGTATTGTGCCTGATCATAGCCGGTGTTATATGGTATTTTGAAAACTTCAAGCTGACAAGCCTTATAATTGAGGGAAGCAGCCACTACAGTCCCGAAGAGATAGAAGAGATGCTGATAAAAAGTGATGTGGACAGGTATACCCATGTTTTTTATCTGAAATACAATGTGTTCTCATCGCCCGATCCTATCCCTTTTGTAGAGAAAATGGATTTTGAGATAGTGGACAGAAATACTATCCATGTCCAGGTATATGATAAGATAATAACAGGCTGTGTCGAGCATATGGGAAGATATATGCATTTCGACAGGGAAGGGATAATCGTCGAGAGCACGGAAAAACCCGATAAAGGAGTACCGGTCATCACGGGACTTCCTTTTACCAAGGTTGTGCTCGGACAGAAGCTTGAGATAGAAGATGATGTGTTTTTTGAAAAGATACAGGAACTGACACTGCAGCTGCAGAAAAACGGCATAGAGTGCCAGAGGATCGATTTTGACATCAGAAGGAATGTAAAACTGTATATAGGAAATTCCGAGGCACTGCTTGGAGGAGAGAAAGTTCATGATTACCAGATAAGTGCCTTGAAGAAGGTTTTGGATGCTTCCGGAGGAGTTGCTTATATCTATGATCTTAGAAATTACACACCTGAATCAGGTGAAATAACCGGTAAAAAGATAAATAATGTAGAATAATTGTAAATTTTTTAAGATTATACTTGATTATTTTCTACAATAAATGTATTATATATTGTGTGTGGTTTCTTTTTATAAGGGAAATCAGATATCAACAGTCGTACAGAGGAGGGCAAGACCTTGGTCGAGATTACTAACGAAGAGAGCAACTATGGTGCAAAAATTATTGTAGTAGGTGTCGGCGGTGCCGGCAACAACGTAGTCAACAGAATGATAGAGGACGGCATACAGGGTGTAGAGTATATCTGCGTTAATACAGATAGTCAGCAGCTCAGGAAATGCAAGGCGCCCAACTGCATTCAGATAGGTGAAAAACTTACAAAGGGTCGCGGTGCAGGAGGAAACCCTGAGGTAGGAAGAAATTCCGCAGAGGAAAGCAAAGAGATACTTACAGAAGCAATCAAGGAAGCAGAAATGGTGTTTGTAACCTGTGGTATGGGCGGAGGAACAGGTACAGGTGCAGCACCTGTCATAGCACAGATTGCAAAAGAAATGGGTATCCTTACCGTTGCAGTAGTATCAAAGCCCTTTGATCATGAGGGTGATGTCCGTATGGAGCAGGCTATGGACGGTATCGCTAATCTTAAGGAACATGTTGATACCATGATAGTCATCCCCAATGAGAAACTTCGTCAGATCTGCGACAAGAAGGCTCGTTTCCCCGAAGTATTAAAGATGGCAGACAGCGTACTCCGTCAGGGCGTACAGGGTATCACCGATATCATCAACAGGATGGGCGATATCAACCTTGACTTCGAGGATGTATGTACCGTAATGAGAGATAAAGGCGTTGCACATATCGGTATCGGCCGTGCTACAGGTGATGACAGCTGTATGCAGGCTGTACAGATGGCTATCGCATCTCCTCTTCTTGAGACCAATATCGAGGGTGCAGACAATATCATCATCCACTTCTCAGGTGACCTTGTATTTGATGATACCATTAACGCATCCAATTATGTTAAAGAGATTGTCGGACCTGATACAAACGTTATCTTCGGTGAGGCTTATGATGATTCCGAACCTGATACATGTTCAGTTACGATCATTGCTACAGGTATTAAGAACAGTCCCGACCTTCAGGTTATCGAGGGTTCTGTGGGAGCACAGAGTGCTAACCGTCCGGGACTTGGTTTCCTTAACATGAATCAGCCTGCTAAGAAGCCTGCCGCTACAAGTCCTTTCCAGGCAGCACCTCAGGCACAGCCTAAGCAGCCTGCATTCGGCAGACCTGCGACAGGAGCGGTTAAGCAGCCTGCTGCACCGTCTGCAAACCAGAGCGGACAGTACAGGAGCCCGAAGACAAACGGTAACGCAAACCGTAACGTAGCGGATGGAAGTTCAATATTGATACCTGAGTGGATCTCCAGACAGAATAATAACTGATTCGGACACCTGATTTGATTTATTCAAATCAGGTGTACTTTGTTATTTTCGGAGTCTGTGTTTTTAAGGAGACAGGATATGTTTTTTATAGTTCTTGCCGCGTGGATCATTTTCAACGGGGCAGTTACATTGGAGATAATGCTGTTCGGTATAGTATTGAGTGCCGCTGTATGCGCTTTTATGTCGATCCTTACCGAATACAGTATTAAGGCGGAACTGAAGCTGTATAAAAAGCTGCCTTTCATATTGCTTTATATTCCGGTGCTTGTATTTGAGATAGTGAAGGCCAATATCATTACCGCCGCATTTATCATAAAGGGAAATAAAAAGATAAAACCCGTGATAGTATGCTTTGATTCACCGTTAAAGACGGAATATGCATCATCAATACTGGCTAATTCCATAACACTTACTCCCGGGACAATCTCCGTTTCCATGAGAAACGGAAAATTCAAGGTACACTGTCTTGATGTATCGCTGTGTGAGGGTATAGAATCATCCTCTTTTGTAAAAATACTAAAAAAAATAGAGCAGTGACCGGCTTAACCTAATAAAGGATTGTTTTATGGACGGATATTTGGAAATATTTTTAAAGGCTGTGATCATATTTTGTGCCTGCATAAGCATTATCTGTTTTGTACGTGCGGTGATGGGACCGACCATACCGGACAGGATACTGGCTATAAATATGATAGGTACGCAGATGATCATAATAATAGCGGTACTTACCATTCTGCTCGGGGAAGCATGGCTTGCCGATGTGGCTGCGGTATATGCACTGCTCAGTTTCTTAGGCGTTGTCGTACTTACGAAAATATATATCGGTATATACAGAAAAAAGCATGCCGAAATGTTCGGTGATGAAGCGGAAAATGAAGAAGCGCATTTAAATGATGGTGCGAAAGACAGATAAAGGGATTTTTTTATGAGTACATTCAGGATAATACTGGCAATAGTTCTCCTTTCGGTCGGAATGATATTTATACTGCTTTCCGTCATTGGAGTCTTCAGAATGAAGTTTGTTATGAACAGGATGCATGCGGCTGCACTGGGAGATACCTGCGGTCTGTTGTTTATGATACTGGGACTTATCTGCATCGGCGGATTTACTTTTACTTCGCTTAAGCTTTTGGGAGTACTGGTGCTTTTCTGGCTTACATCACCTGTTTCAGGTCATCTGTTGAGTAATATGGTTAAAAGTACCATGAATTCCGACCTGGAAGTTCATGCCGGCCAAAAAGAACTTGAAAATAAGGCGAAATAAGGGTATTATATTTGAAAGAAAATACAGGTATCAAGAGGGGACTTAAACTAAATGAGTAAGAAAACAAAAATAATAATTATATCCGCAGTGGCAGTTTTACTGCTCGCAGTCATCATACTGGTTGCGATCGAAGGCTTTTCGGGCTGCAGATATTCGATAAAGAACAATACGGATAAGAACATCACATCACTCCGTGTCGTATTTGAGGCAGCGGAGGAAGAATTTGAATATGCAGATATGTATAACGGAGCTTTAAACGCAGGCAAGTCCGTATCCGGTTCGTTTAAGCCGGTGGAATTTGATGAGGACGGCGGAGATCTCGGTATCTATATCACATTTGAAGGTTCTGAGGAAATGTTCTGCTTTGACGGATATTTTGAGGGCAGATTCGACGGAAAGGTAGATATGGAATTCTATGTTGAAGAAGGAACGGTAAGCCTTAAGACTACGGCGACCACCGGTCTTTTCGGAAGCACTGAGAACACAGCGCTTGATGAATCCGTTATCATATTTACCGAGGATCTTTCCGACTGGGATTATCTTGAGGGAAGCATCGATCTGAGTGATCTGTATTATGATGAAGACGAAGATTATGATGAAGATTATGACGATTATGATGATATAGAATTTGATGATGAAGAAGATGAAGATTAGTTTTATTTCCCTTGGCTGTGACAAGAACCTGGTTGACAGCGAGAAGATGCTTGCCATGATGAATGACAGCGGATATGAAGTTACAGATATAATAGCAGATGCCGAAGCGGTGATCATAAATACCTGCTGTTTTATCCATGACGCAAAGCAGGAGAGCATTGATACGATCATCGAAACAGCCGGTTATAAAAAGACCGGAAGGCTGAAATATCTGATAGTTACAGGCTGCCTTGCCACAAGATATCACGATGAGATAAGCGAGTATCTTCCCGAGGTGGATGCGATCCTTTCGTCATCGGCAGCTGATGAGCTTGATTCGTGTTTAAAGAAGCTTTCAGGGAAAGGACTTGAAAGCAAGAGCATCATAAAGGATATAAACAGGGATCCGGATCTCGGGAAAAAGAGACTGCATAATAATCTGAAAAACTATGCATATATAAAGATAGGTGAGGGCTGCAGCAAACACTGTACATACTGCGTAATCCCTTCTATCAAGGGAGAATACCGCAGCTTTCCTTTCGAGGACATCATATCGGAAGCCCGCGATGCAGTGGAAAAGGGCAAGAATGAGCTGATCCTTATAGCTCAGGAGACTACAGTATACGGTACCGACCTGTACGGAAGGAAAAGACTTTCCGAGCTTTTATATGCATTAAACGATATAGAAGGTTTAGAGTGGATAAGACTCATGTACTGCTATCCCGAAGAGATAGACGACGAGCTGATAAATGCCATAAGAGATATCGATAAGGTATGCAAGTACATAGATATGCCGATACAGCATATTTCGGACAGCATCCTTAAAAGGATGGGAAGAAAGACTACGGGAGATGATATCAGAAAACTGATAGTTAAACTCAGAAGAGAGATCCCCGGTATAGCGATCAGGACTTCCCTTATAACCGGTTTCCCGGGAGAGACCGAGGAAGACCATACAGAGCTTCTTGAGTTCATAAAAGAGTACAGGCTTGACAGAGTGGGTGTTTTTACATATTCAAAAGAAGAAAATACTCCGGCTGCACGTTTTAAGCCTGTAGTACTTAAAAAGATAAAAGAAAAAAGACGTAAGGAACTTATGCTTGCCCAGCAGGAGATAGTTTTTGAGGAAAACGAAAAACTGTACGGAAAGGTTTTAAAGGCTGTGGCTGAAGGATATCTTCCCGAAGAAAAAGTATATGTGGCGAGGACTTACAGGGATGCTCCCGACGTGGACGGATGCTGCTTTGTAAGCTCGGATAGGGACATAGTCTTAGGGACTGTAACGGATGTAAAAATTAATGGAGCTGCAGGATATGATCTTACAGCTGAGGAGGTTATATAAATGAATGCACCTAATAAGATCACTTTGTTCAGAGTGGTTCTGATACCTGTTTTTGTTGTGTTTTTCCTGCTGAGGATCCCCAATGAGACAGCCTCGGATATCATAGCGCTCTGTATTTTTGCCGTGGCTTCGCTGTCGGATTTCTTAGACGGATATCTTGCCAGAAAAAACAATATGGTAACCGATTTCGGAAAGCTTATGGATCCTTTGGCTGACAAGCTTCTTGTCTGCATCACTCTTATCTGCTTTGTGAAACTGAGAGGTGCGGATGTTGTCGGCAGCTACAGTTTTCCTACATGGTGTGCCATCATCATTATGTCAAGAGAATTTGTAATAAGCGGTATCAGACAGCTTGCAGCTGACAAGGGTATCATCATTGCTGCCGGAATATGGGGTAAGGTTAAGACTGTAGTTCAGCTGTTTATGTGTCTTGACTATATCATCATGCCGGAATTCCTTGACAACGGAATGGAATGGTTTGCTGTAACAGGTGTTGTACTTATGTACCTTGCAACGGCACTTACAGTTATCTCACTTATCGATTATATCGTAAGAAACAGAAAGGCATTGGAAATCTCGTACAAGTAACACTGGGAGGATACGGTGAAGAAAGATATCAGACTGGCAGTATGTATAGTTGCGATAATCCTGCTTGTCATCCTGTGCATATATGTGCTTTTGTCGGAAAAGGAAAAAGAAGAGGACCTGACTGATCCTAACGGGACAGAAAACCGGAATGTACCCACTCAGAGGATAATAGTTGTACCTACAACGGGGAACAACAACGGTGGTGTACTTAAAAGTGTCAGGTACTACGTGATAAAACTATCCGGCTTAAAGCTTGATACTGCCGAGACCGCTATAGGGAGCGAGGTTACGGTCACTCCCGAGATGATCTCGGAATATGTATCCGATGCACTTGAGGACGAGGAGATCAATGTCGCCATAAATGCCATTTCGGTCAAGGATAATATATGTATCATTGACTTTGATGACGACATGAAAAGCACGGCAAAAAAGGATCAGAAACTCGAAAAACTGATACTTGATGCATATGCCATGAGTATTATAGACAACTGTGATGATGTTGAAGGAGTGACATTCACCATATCCGGAAAAGCTTATTCTACGGATTCTATCCGGCTTGACGGCGGAAAGGTATATCTAAAGAAGTGAAGATCATTGTTATAGGAGGCGGTGCGGCAGGACTTATGGCTGCATATGCCGCAGCGGCGGGACCGAATGAGGTGATCCTGCTGGAAAAAAATGAAAAACTCGGGAAAAAGATATATATAACAGGAAAAGGCAGATGCAATCTGGCAAACAGCTGTGATATGCAGTCCTTTTTAAAAAATGTTGTGTCCAATCCGAGATTTCTGTACGGAGCGGTATCAAGACTTGATCCTGATGCTACGGTGGCTCTGTTCAATGAACTCGGACTTGAAACAAAAACGGAGAGAGGCAACAGGGTTTTCCCTGTTTCGGATCATGCCTCGGATGTTACCAAAACTTTGGAGAAAGCTTTACGAAAAGCAGGGGTCAGCATACTTCTCAATACCGAAGTGACCGGTATAGGAACCGAAAACGGAGAGTTCCGTTCGGTAAGACTCACCGGCGGAAAAGAGATAGAAGCTGACGCATGCATCATAGCTACGGGAGGATTAAGTTATCCGTCTACCGGTTCTACGGGGGACGGATATGGTTTTGCCCTGAAGATGGGGCATACGGTTGTGCCGTGCGTGCCTTCACTGGTCGGCCTTAAGACCGAAGAGAAGTTTGTAAGCGAGATGGAGGGTCTTTCGCTTAAGAATATCAGGCTTGACGCATATCTTGCCGGAAAGAAGAAGTATTCCGAGCAGGGTGAGATGCTGTTTACGCATAACGGTGTAAGCGGTCCGCTGATACTTACGGTTTCGGCACTTTTTGCAAGGAACCTGGCAGAAGGTGAAGGTCTAAAGCTTCTGATAGATCTGAAACCGTCGCTTACAACTGAAGTACTTGAAGAGAGGCTGCTTAAGGAATTTTCGGCCGCATCGAATAAAGAGATTAAAAATGTCATGAGGTCACTTATACCTTCATCGATGATAATGCCTTTTTTAAGGCTCTGCAGTATAAGCGGGGAGAAAAAGGTTAACTCCGTAACTGCTCCCGAAAGAAAAAAGATCGTGAGCGTTCTAAAGGGTTTTGAGCTGAATGTAACAGGTGCGGGCGGCTTCAATGAAGCGGTCGTTACCAAGGGCGGGATAAAGGTTAATGAGATCGATCCTAAGACTATGGAATCAAAGCTTGTAAAAAACGTGTATTTTGCAGGTGAGATAATAGATGTGGACGCTTTTACCGGAGGATTTAACCTTCAGATAGCGTGGTCCACGGGATATGCGGCAGGTTCCGCATTGTCCGGAGTGTGATTTTTGTTAAAAAAAGCGGTGTATTGAGAGGAGCGGAATATGATAAGCATTGCCATTGACGGACCTGCGGGAGCAGGAAAAAGCACTATAGCAAAAAAAGTAGCCGGAACACTCGGTTATACATATATCGATACCGGTGCCATATACAGGACCATGGCATATTATTTTATATCCAGAGGCATGGATGTGGATAATGAAGTATCCGTATCATCGCTTTGCGGACGTATAAAGGTAGGCATTAAATATATTGACGGAGCCCAGCATGTCTTTTTGGGAGAGATAGATGTCAGTGACCGCATAAGGACAAGCGAGGTCGGTGCGGGAGCATCCAAGATATCGGCATATCCTGCGGTGCGTGCTTCCCTTTTAGGACTCCAGCGCGATATGGCCGCTAACGACAATGTCGTAATGGACGGAAGGGATATCGGATCCGTAGTGCTTCCGAACGCCACAGTAAAGATATATCTTACCGCAAGCGTGGAAGAACGTGCGAGAAGAAGATATGCGGAATATACGGCTGCCGGTCAGGAATGTGACATTGAAAAGATAAAGCAGGAGATAGAAGAACGCGATCACAGGGATATGACCCGCGAGATATCACCTCTTGTCTGTGCCCCCGGCGCCGAAGTCATAGATTCTTCAGATATGTCGATAGATGAAGTCTGCGAAGCTGTATTTAAGCTTGTAAAATCTGCATCTTAAGGGAGTTAAAGGATGACAGTAAAGGTCGCTGAAAGTGCCGGTTTCTGTTTTGGTATAGAATGTGCTGTAAAAACCGTATATGAACAGCTTGAGAAAAAAGTACCTGTATATACCTTCGGTCCGATCACGCATAATGAGATAGTATGTTCCGAACTGGAAGAAAAAGGTGTCCGTATCATAAATGATGTATCTGAAGCTGACGGTATCAGTGATTCCGTCATAATCATAAGATCACACGGAGTAAATGAAGAAACATACTTAAAGTTAAAAGCGACGGAGGAGAGCAGGCATAATACCATTATTGATGCGACATGTCCTTTTGTCGGAAGGATACATAAGATAGTATCCGAAGAATCCGGAAAAGGGAGCAGCATCATCGTGATCGGGGATGCATCGCATCCTGAAGTTGAGGGTATATCCGGATGGTGCAAAGGGAAATGTACCATTATAGATTCCGAAGAGGAAGCTTTAGGATACAACCCTGAAAATGACGAAAAAACGGTGCTTGTGGCACAGACTACATATAATTTAAAAAAATTTAAAGTATTAGTTGAAATTTTACAAAAAAAAATATATAATATAAATGTTGTTAACTCTATTTGCAACGCTACCGAGAAGAGACAGCGCGAAACATCGGAGCTGGCGGCCGTGTCAGATGCGATGATAGTCATCGGAGGAAGCAACAGTTCAAATACGCGTAAGCTGGTTGAGATCTCGGAGAAGGAATGCAAAAACACTTACCACATTCAGACTGGTAAAGACTTGGATCTGAAATCATTTAGATCTTTCCGTTGCGTAGGTATTACAGCAGGGGCATCCACCCCAAAAACTATTATCAGGGAGGTTCAGGAAATCATGTCAGAAATGAATTTTGACGCAATGCTTGATGAATCAATGAAGACAATACACAACGGGGAGGTAGTCGAAGGTAAAGTCATTTATGTCAAAGAAGACGAAATAGCTCTTGACATCGGATATAAAGCAGATGGCATTATTCCCAGAAGCGAATATACCAATACCCCCAATCTTGATTTAAGAACCGTTGTGAAGGAAGGCGACACGATTCAGGCAAAGGTACTTAAGGTTAATGATGGGGAAGGTCAGGTTTCTCTTACATACAAGAGACTGGCTGCAGAGCGCGGAAGCGAAAAGCTTGCTAAGGCGTTTGAAGACAAAGAGGTCCTTAAAGCAAAGGTTACCGAAGTTCTTGGCGGAGGTATCTGTGTTGTATATGATGAGGCAAGGGTATTTATCCCTGCAAGTCTTGTATCGGATACCTATGAAAAGAACCTCGATAAATACAAGGATCAGGAGATCGAGTTTGTTGTTACCGAATTCCAGCCCAAGAAGAGAAGGATCATCGGCGACCGCAAGCAGCTCCTTGTTGCAAGAAAAGCAGAGGCTATGAAGAAGCTCTTCGATACCATCAAGGTTGGTGACGTTATCGAAGGTACAGTTAAGAATATCACCGATTTCGGTGCATTCATCGATCTCGGCGGAGCTGACGGACTCCTTCATATTTCAGAGATGTCATGGGGCAGAGTTGAGAGCCCTAAGAAAGTATTTAAGGTTGGCGAGACAGTCCGTGCATTTATTAAGGATATCCAGGGAAATAAGGTTGCTCTTTCAATGAAGTTCCCCGATCAGAATCCTTGGGCTGACGCTGAAGAGAAATTTGCAGTTGGAAACGTAGTTACAGGTAAGGTTGCACGTATGACCGATTTCGGTGCATTTGTAGAGCTCCTTCCCGGCGTTGATGCACTTCTTCATGTATCACAGATATCAAGAGATCACATTGAGAAGCCTTCAGATGTATTAAAGGCAGGTCAGGAGATCACCGCTAAGATAGTTGACTTCAATCTTGAAGACAAGAAGATCAGTCTTAGTATCAAGGCTCTTCTTCCTCCTAAGGAGAATGAGACCGAGGGTGCTGCAGAGAATACTACCGGTACGGAAGCTGCTGAAGAGTCGGAAAGCGTTTCTGCTGAATAATTTTTCGGTTGATCATCGTTAATAGAACAGACTTAAAGCGGCTTTAGGCTTTAAGTCTGTTTTTGTTTTACTGTATGGACTAAAGGAGGTACCATGTCTGACGGCTATGATCTATTCAAAAAACAGATAAAACAGCTTTCAGGGATAAACCTTGATTCATACAAGGAAAACCAGATGAAACGAAGGCTGGATTCTCTGCTTGTCCGGAATAAGCTCCGTGACTATCATGAGTATATCAGCCTGATCAAGGGGGACAGGACAAAACTTGAAGAGTTTATCAGCTTCATGACGATAAATGTCTCAGAATTCTGGCGTAATACCGAGCAATGGGAGATACTTGACAAAAGCATACTCCCCGGGCTTATAAAAGGTGAAGGTATCAAGGTCTGGAGCGCGGCGTGTGCAACAGGCGATGAGCCTTATTCACTTGTGATGCTTTTAAGTAAATACCTTCCTCTGTCTAAGATAAGAGTGCTTGCCACCGATATAGACAAGCAGATACTGCAGAAGGCAAAAGAGGGCATATATCCTGCCAAAAGTCTTAAAGGGCTGCCGCAAGAGTTTAAGGTAAGCTTTTTTACAGAGACTTCTCCCGGAATGTTCAGCATCTCCGACGAGGTTAAAAGATGTGTTACCTTCAGGGAGCATAATCTGCTGACAGATCCGTACCCGATCGGATGTGATCTTATCCTTTGCAGGAATGTGCTTATCTACTTTACGAATGAGGCCAAGGAAGGCATTTATTTTAACTTCAATAAAGCCCTGAATAAGGGAGGTATCCTGTTCTTGGGGAACACCGAACAGATTCTTTATCCGCAGGAGTATAATTTTACATTAATTTCATCTTTTTTTTATAAAAAACAATGATTTTTCTTGGGATTTTGTATTGATTTTTTATTTTTTATGGGTTATAGTTATTTTAGAAAACGGAGTGCGAGATGGACGGATTAGTTAAGGTGGCAATAGATGCCATGGGAGGGGATAATGCCCCTTTAGAACTTGTCAAAGGCACGGTTGAAGCCGTGAATTCAAGTGAAAAGCTTAAATGCTTCCTTGTAGGTAAAGAGGATGTCATAAAGAAGGAACTTGCATCATACGAGTATGATAAAGACCGTATCGCTATTGTCAATGCAGATGATGTCATCACAAATGATGAAGCTCCCGTAATGGCCATCAGACGTAAGAAGGAGTCTTCT
Organism: uncultured Lachnospiraceae bacterium; assembly: GCA_902774525.1. Classification (GTDB taxonomy): domain Bacteria; phylum Bacillota; class Clostridia; order Lachnospirales; family Lachnospiraceae; genus RUG11977. Next base: position 29,073 of record CACYIR010000001.1, on the reverse strand, counting down.
ATAGTTGTCGGACTTAATCTTGTGAAGTCCGGGGAAGCGGACGGATTTATCTCGGCAGGAAGTACCGGCGCAGTGCTTGTGGGAGCACAGCTCATTGCAGGCAGGATCAAGGGTGTTGAAAGAACACCGTTGGCACCTGTAGTACCTACACTTAAAGGTGTATCTCTTCTTATCGACTGCGGAGCCAATGTTGATGCACGTGCTTCACATCTGGTGCAGTTTGCCAAGATGGGTTCCATATATATGGAAAATGTCATAGGAGTTAAGAATCCGAGAGTAGCCATAGTAAATATCGGTACCGAGGAAGAAAAAGGAAATGCCCTTGTAAAAGAGACATTCCCGCTCCTTAAGAATTGTTCCGATATCAATTTTGTGGGTAGTATCGAGTCACGCCAGATACCTTACGGCGATGCGGATGTTATCGTATGTGAGGCTTTTGTAGGCAATGTAATCCTTAAAATGTATGAAGGAGTTGCCGGAGCACTGGTTACAAAGATCAAGGAAGGCCTTATGGCTACACCTGTAAGCAAGATCGGTGCGCTGCTCAGTAAAAAGTCTCTTAAGAAGACCCTTAAGGGCTTCAGTATGGACGATTACGGCGGAGCTCCCATGCTCGGTCTTAACGGACTCGTTATGAAAACCCATGGCAATGCAAAGGCTATAGAGGTTAAGAACTCTATCCTGCAGTGCATTAAGTTCAGTGAAAGTAATATTCCTGACAAGATCAGGAGAAATTTACAGGAATAAAACAGTATCAAAATTGTGGAGGTTGTTATGGAATTTGAGAAATTGCAGAAGATCATTTCTGAGGTTCTGAATGTTGAGCCGGACAAGATCACGATGGACACTACATTTATCGATGACCTTGGAGCTGATTCACTTGATGTTTTCCAGATCATTATGGGAATTGAAGAGGAATTCGACATTGAGATCGCCAATGAAAATGCCGAAAATATTGTTACGGTCAGAGATGCAGTTGAACAGATCAAGAATGCTATAAACTGATTTAAGAGGCTGTCGGATAGACAGCTTCTATTTATGCCTGCACTAACTTTAAGCATTTACCGGGACCTGTGCGGCAAAACGGAAGGAAAATAAATGAATACGGAAAAGATCAGCGGACTGGAAGAAAAGCTGGAATACACTTTTAAGGACAAGGATCTTCTTACACTTGCACTGTCACACAGCTCATATGTAAATGAGCTTACCGTGAGGAACAGACAGTGCAATGAGAGAATAGAGTTCCTGGGGGATGCCATCCTGGAGATGGTTTCGAGTGAGTACCTGTATAAGACCAGACCCCAGGACAAGGAAGGTGTAATGTCAAAGCAAAGAGCTGCGCTTGTGTGCGAAAAGGCTCTGGCATCTGCTGCAAGAGAGATAAACCTCGGGGATTACCTGCTTTTGGGTAAGGGCGAGGCAGCCAACGGCGGTGCAAACAGGGATTCGATCCTTGCGGACGCATTTGAAGCGATAATCGGAGCTATTTACCTTGACGGCGGTTACCAGGTGGTATCTGCGTTCATCATCAAAAGAGTACTCGAGAGCGGAAACGGAACATTTGTCGATTACAAGTCACGTTTCCAGGAGATAGTACAGGGACGCAGCAACGCGAAAATAGTATATGAGCTTGTAGGAGAGACGGGACCCGAACATGACAGACAGTTCGAGGTAGTCGTCTCTATAAACGGTGTTGTGTTGGGGCACGGTACCGGGCACAACAAGAAGGCCGCAGAACAGAATGCGGCTATGGAAGCTATAGTAAGAACAAGGAGACAGAGTGACCTGGCTTAAAACATGCAGGGCACGGCAGCGTTATGTATTTAAAGAGCATAGAGATACATGGGTTTAAATCCTTTGCAAATAAAATACTTTTTGAATTCCATGACGGTATCACAGCTATAGTCGGTCCCAACGGCAGCGGCAAAAGCAATGTTGCGGATGCGGTAAGATGGGTACTCGGAGAGCAGAGTGCAAAACAGCTCCGCGGTTCATCCATGCAGGATGTCATCTTTTCGGGTTCTGAGGCCAGAAAACCGATGGGCTACGCTTATGTTGAGATCACTTTTGACAATTCCGACCATACACTTCCCGTGGACTATGAAGAGATCGCTGTTGCAAGACGTGTATACAGATCCGGTGAAAGCGAATATCTGATAAACGGAAACGTATGCAGACTGAAGGATGTCCAGGAAATGTTCATGGACACCGGTATCGGCAAGGAAGGCTATTCCATCATAGGACAGGGCCAGATCGACAAGATCTTAAGTACAAAGCCGGAGGACAGAAGAGAGCTTTTTGATGAAGCGGCCGGCATAGTAAAATTCAAAAAGAGAAAAAATATAGCCGAGAAAAACCTTCAGGAAACCTCGGATAACCTTTTGCGCGTAAATGACATTATAGGCGAGCTGGAAAAGCAGATAGGACCTTTAAAGGAACAGTCCGAACAGGCAAGGGAATATCTGCGTTTAAAGGAGATATTAAAGAACCTCGAAGTCAACAATTTCCTAAGGGAATATGAGGAAAGCGGTAAGAGAAAGAAAGAGCTCGACGCAAAGTATGAGGCGGCTTCTTCGGAACTTGCCGATACAAAGGCAGAGAATGAAAAGGCTGAAAGCGAGTATAAAAAGCTTGAAGAGAGAATAGTCGAGATAGATTCGCTTCTTAACGAACACCGGAACAAACGACAGGAACTCCTTATATTTGCCGAGAAAAAGGAAGGCGAGATAAAACTCCTTACCCAGCAGTTGGAAAACATCGGAGCCAACTCCAAGAGGATCTCGGAACGTATCGATGAGATTAAGACCGGTATAGATGAAAAGTATTCGGAAAGAGCTGTATTTGAAAAGCAGAAGCTTTCCTATGCCGAAAAACTTGAGAGCTGTGCACAGAAAAAACAGGCGGCTGCTGGCCGTCTTGATGATATAAGAAAAGAGATCGAGGCTTTAAACAGGAAGATCGAGGAGGCAAACAGCGAGATACTGAGCCTGGCCAATTCCGACGGACATGTAAAAACCACGATCGAGCATGCCGATACTGTCCTGGAACAGAATAATATCAGGCATTCGGAGCTTTCAAGAAGGCTGCTTGTATTAAAGAGTGACGAAGCAGAGGTTTCCGCTTTAGTCGGGGATCTCGAAAAGAAATATGATTCAATATCAAAATCTGTTGAGGACAAGGAAAAAGAGGGTAACCTTCTTTCTGAAAAGCTTTTGGAGAAGGATGCGCTCTCTAAAAAGCTTGTTCTTAATCTTGATGCCAAAAACCAGGATTACTTAAGTGCAAAATCCCGTCTTGAAGCTATCAGGCAGATAGCCGAAAGATATGACGGATACAGTGCAAGTGTAAAGAAGATCATGGAAAACCGGGAACAGTTTCCCGGTATATGCGGCGTTGTAGCGGATATAATTTCTTCCGAAAAGAAGTACGAAACTGCTGTTGAAACTGCACTCGGAGCATCCATCCAGCACATAGTGACCGAGGATGAAAAGACCGCCAAGGCAGTGATAGAATACCTGAAAAAAGAGAAGGCAGGACGTGCCACTTTCCTTCCCATCACGTCTATCGGTGACGGTAACAGGGGCAAGGTGGACGACGGAATATTTAAGGAAAAGGGTGTCATAGGTGATGCCGCATCTTTAGCAAAAGCGGATAAAAAATATGACGGTATAGTAAGACATCTTTTAAAGAGCTTTGTGGTAGTCGATAATATCGACAATGCTCTTTTGATAGCTAAAAAGTATGATTATAACGTAAGACTCGTTACCTTAGAAGGTGAGCTTTTATCTCCCGGCGGATCCATTGCCGGCGGTGCATTTAAGAATAAGGGTAATCTCTTAGCAAGAAAGCGTGAGCTCGAAGAGCTTGAAAAGTCTGTTTCGGACAGAAAAGCAGAGCTTGAAAAGATCCGTACCGAGCAGAGCTCAGTATCTGATGAAAAACGGCACATCCGTGAGGATATTGAGAGCATAAGGGGCAGTTTGCGGGATCTTTATGTCGGCCAGAACACCGCTAAGCTTGAACTTAAGCGTGAATCGGATCGTTTGGAAGAGATCAGGACAAAGATCGCCGACTATAAGAGAGAATCTTCCGATCTTGAGCTTAAGACCAGGGAGCTTAAAACTGAACTTGAGGTTCAGAAGCAGTCCTTAAGCGAGAATGAGAGAAAGACCGGTGAGTTAAGAAAGAATATCGAAGCTGCCGGTATCGCCGTAGGTGAAGCGAGAGTAAAGGAAGAAGAAGCGGTAACTTCCGTATCCGATATAACCGTAGAGTATTCAAACATCGAACAGGCATTAGGGTATGCCGATGAGAATATCGCGCGTATTGATTCTGATATAGAGCGTTTAAAGAATGACAGTGAAAGGATCAGGAACGGCGAAGACGAAAACCGTAAGGAATACGAAAGCAAGAATAAGCAGATAGAACTTTGTTCGGAGGAGATTGAAAACGCTAAATCCGAGAGCGAGAAGCTTAAAGAAGCGATAGATGAACTTACCGGTAAAAAGGAAAAGATCAATCATGATCATAAAGAGTTCTTCAATTCATGGTCGGAGCTTACTAAACGTATCAATGATCTTGATAAAGAGGTATTAAGGCTCCAGGGCATGAGGGAAAAGACCGGAGAGATCATGGACGCCGCCACCACGTATATGTGGGAGGAGTACCAGCTTACGCTTACTACCGCAGGGAACTATTTTGATCCCGAATTTAAGGCTTCTTCTGCGAGAAAGAACATCAATGAGTGCCGTCAGGAGATCAAAAAACTCGGCAATGTCAATGTCAACGCTATTGAAGACTATAAAAATGTATCCGAGCGTTATGAGCTTTTAAGCGGTCAGAGAAATGATCTCACCGAATCCATGGAGAAGATCACGGCCATGATCGGAGAGCTTGATGAAGCCATGAGAAAGCAGTTTGCCGAGCAGTTTGAGCTGATAAGGACCGAATTCAACAATGTATTCAGGGAGCTTTTCGGAGGCGGAAAGGGTGAACTCGAGCTTATCGAGGATGAGGATATACTTTCGGCAGGTATAAGGATCATCGCACAGCCGCCCGGAAAGAAGCTGCAGAACATGATGCAGCTTTCAGGCGGAGAGAAGGCACTGACAGCCATCAGCCTGCTTTTTGCGATCCAGAACTTAAAGCCGTCACCGTTCTGTCTGCTTGATGAGATAGAAGCGGCGCTTGATGATTCGAATGTAAAGCGTTATGCAAGCTATCTGCATAAACTGACCAAGAATTCACAGTTCATCGTTATCACTCACAGGCGCGGTACCATGGCATCGGCTGATATCCTCTACGGTATCACCATGCAGGAAAAGGGTGTGTCGACGCTTGTATCGGTCAATTTAATAGAAGACGACCTTGACAAGTAGTGATTATTATTTTACAGGAGGGGTTTCACTATGGAAGAAGAGAAAGAGAAGAAAAAAGGATTTTTCAGACGTCTGGTTTCGGGACTGTCGAAGACCAGAAAAAGCATAGCAAACGGACTTAACAGTATTTTCAGCGCTTTTTCATCCATTGATGATGATTTTTATGAAGAGCTGGAAGAAACTCTTATTATGGCCGATATCGGCATAAATGCTACGGAAGCCATAGTGGAAAACCTTAAGGAAAAAGTAAAAGAAAACAAGATTAAAGAGCCCGAAGCCTGCAGGCAGCTGCTGATGGACAGTATCATAGAGCAGATGTCCGTACCTGAGGATGCCTATGAATTTGAGAACAGAAAATCGGTTGTCATGGTCATAGGTGTTAACGGTGTGGGCAAGACCACATCCATAGGAAAACTGGCCGGACAGCTTAAAGGCATGGGTAAAAAAGTGCTTGTCGCAGCGGCAGATACTTTCCGTGCGGCTGCCATTGAACAGCTTACCGAGTGGACCAACAGGGCAGGAGTGGATATCATAGCGCAGTCAGAGGGTTCCGATCCCGCAGCAGTTGTATTTGACGCGGTATCTGCGGCAAAGTCAAGAAAGACCGATGTTCTTTTATGTGATACCGCCGGAAGGCTTCACAATAAAAAGAACCTCATGGACGAGCTAAAGAAGATAAACAGGATAGTTGACCGTGAGTACCCTGACTGCTACAGGGAGACCCTGGTAGTTCTGGACGGGACCACCGGACAGAATGCTTTGGCTCAGGCCAAGCAGTTCAGTGAAGTGGCCGATATAACAGGTATCATCATCACCAAGCTTGACGGTACAGCCAAGGGAGGTATTGCAGTAGCCATACAGAAGGAGCTCGGGATCCCGGTTAAATATATCGGTGTAGGAGAGCATATAGACGATCTTCAGAAATTTGATCCGCAGTCATTTGTGGAAGCATTGTTCAGTGTTCCCGACGCATCAAATTCCGGAGAAGATGAATAGAATAAGGTTTTGGTAACTGATTATGCAGGAAAACGAAAATAACAATATCATGCAGGATGGGGAACAGCGGTATGTCCCGAAACAGTACAGGGACAACAAAAATCCTGCTCTTGAAGCATTGGTGTGCTTCCTGATAATGATCGCGTTCCTTGTGATCCAGATGATCGTGATGATCCCTTTTATCATAGCAAAGATAAGGGAGCAGGGCGCGGATCTTGATCCGGGGCTTTCGGATATGGAGCGGACGGCCGAAATCCTGGAATCGCTCGACACAACGCAGGTATCTTTTGTTGCGACTCTTGTTTCACTCATAGTGGCAGTGATATGGTACAGAAAAGTATACTGCAGGGGATACAGACTTGCCGATCTTAAGGCAACCTGCAGAAAATGCATTAAGCCCGATATTCTCGCCGGTCTGTTTTTTGCGGCTGTCGCGCTTTATTACATAACTTTTTTTGTAGTGGCGATCATAGACTTTGTAAGTCCTGCTTCCATGGAAAAATACAATGAGCTTATGGAAGATGCCGGGATGAACAATGTCAGTGCGAAAGTGATAATCCTGACCGTAGTGCTGGCTCCCATAAATGAAGAGTGCATCATGAGGGGTATCATTCTCACAAGGCTTAAAAAATCAATGGCTCCGGTACTTGCAATACTCATTTCGGCTATATATTTCGGTATATTCCATCTGAATGTAGTCCAGGGCATATATGCCGGTGTTATGGGGCTTTTTATGGCTTATGTCGCTTATAAGTACGGTTCGATAATACCTTCGATCATTTTCCATGCCATGTTCAACGGGTTTAATTTTCTGCTTACATTGCTGCCTGCATGGGTTCAGGAGAACGCGGTTTTACTGTTTGTTGTGCCTGTTGTAAGCGGGATTGCATGGTATTTCCTTGAAGGAAGAAAGAAATTATTGGAAAAAGGTTGATTTTTATTGATTTTTGTTGATTTTAAAAACAAATAAGTGTATAATAGTATAGAATGATAAAAAATAATGTGGGGTATTGTTTTTTGTCATATTTCGTGCTTTTTAAAGCTGGAAAAAACAGCATGGAGGTTAAGTATGGACAGATCGGAAAATCAGGCCACCGGGAACAACACAAAAGACTCCGGAAAGTCGCTGGGCGACCTTTTGCGTGCATTGAATTCCTTCCAGGATTCACTCGGTGAAATGATGGATGAGAACGACGTGGCGGAATTCACTTTCAAAGAAAACAAGCTCGTTTTCGGAACCGGCTACAGGATTGCTATACCTGACGGTTTCAAGATCAATCTGCAGTCTGTCAGCCAGAACGGACAGCAGCGTGATTTCCTGGCATGGGTTCCCAGTGAGAATGAGAAAAAAGAATTCGTTCTGAACGATGTTGACGAGGAAAAGCCGGTAGAGCTTCTCCATGTCGGTAACGATACCGCAAACGGCAAGAGCGGTGCCGAGATCCTTCAGGGCGTTTATGACGATATGGTAAAGGGTGGAGTTAACAAGTCCAAGTTAGCTCTTCTTGAATATTCTTTTGGAAAAATTACAGGCGGTTTTATTAGACGTGTCTTGTCGTCCATGTGTTGCAATTACTATGTGTTCATAGAGCTTAACGGACGTGTATTAAAGTTTCGTGTAATTTTTAACAATAAGTATTCTACAGGCAGTATGGATAAGGTCGTAAAGGAATGGCTGGACACCATTACCTGGGCCGGAAATGAAGCTGCCGAAGCTGAAAGAAAAGAAAAAGAGCGCAAGGAAGCCGAAAGGATAGCAGCTGAAGAGGCAGCCCGCAAGGCTGAGGAAGAGCGCAAGGCAAGAGAAGAAGCTGAACGTAAGGCAGCCGAAGAAGCGGCCCGCAAGGCTGAGGAAGAGCGCAAGGCGAGAGAAGAAGCAGAGCGCAAGGCAGCCGAAGAAGCAGCCCGCAAGGCTGAGGAAGAGCGCAAGGCGAGAGAAGAAGCAGAGCGTAAGGCGGCTGAAGAAGCAGCCCGCAAGGCTGAGGAAGAGCGCAAGGCGAGAGAAGAAGCAGAGCGTAAGGCAGCTGAAGAAGCAGCCCGCAAGGCTGAGGAAGAAAGAAAGGCAGCCGAAGAAGCAAGACGTAAGGAAGAAGAACAAAAGAGAGCAGCTGAAGAAGCTATCCGCAGGGTTGAGGAAGAGAAAAGAGCAGCTGAGGAAGCAGGAAAGCGTGCGGCTGAGGAAGCTATCCGCAAGGCAAAGGAAGAAGCAAAGCGCGCCGAAGAAGAGAGAAAGGCTACACTTGCCAAGGTTGAAGCAGCCAGAAAGCTGGCATCGGATAAGGCAAGAGAGGAAGCAGCCCGCTTAGAGATAGAGAGAGCCGAAAAGGAACGTATAGAGACCGAAAAGGCTAAGGAAGAAGCCGAAGAAAAGGCTAAGGAAGAAGCCGAGAGACTTGCAAAGGAAGCAGAAGAAAAAGCCAAGGCAGCCGCAGCAAGGATAGCTAAAGAAGAAAGAGAAGCCGAGGAGAAAGCTCAGGCAGAGCGTATCGCCAGAGAAAAAGCCGAGGCCGAAAGGTCTGCAAGAGAAAAGGCAGCTAAGGCCGCAGCCGAAAGAGCAGCAAGAGAGGCTGAAGAAAAAGCACGTCTTGAAAAAGAAGCTGCAGAGCGTGCACAAAGGGAAGCAGAAAGGATTGCAGCAGCTAAGGCTGCCGCAGCCCAGTATGAGATCCAGAGAGTTCTTAATCCCAATACTCCCGCTCCTGCAATTCTTACCGAAAAGCCCATGCAGCAGGCTTCCAAAGAGCTTAACCAGAGTGCTGTAGCAAAGGCAGAGACTGTTGAAGCGGAACGTCTTGCAGAGAAACAGCGCCGTGATGAATTAAGACAGCGTGAAGAAAGACGTCGTGAGGAAGAGCTGCATCAGAAGATGGACGAAGAAAAACGTCATGCACAGCTTAAACAGCATGCAGAGGATCTGAGAATGCATGAGGATATGGCTGTCGGATCGTTAAAGGCCGAAAAGGACAAGCTCATCCAGCAGAGAGTTGAGGTTGCATCCGAGATCAACGCATGTATGCTTGAGAAGGCTGAGATCGAAAAGCAGTACGACCTTGAACGTAACCAGTTCATGCAGGTTGAGAACCAGGTTAACGCAACACTGTTCAATGCACAGAGCAGGAAAAAGGATCTTGAGGCACAGGCACAGGAATCCGAGAACAGATACACATATAAGGAACAGACTGAGAGGAAGAGACTTCTGAAACTTAAGGATGATTTAAGGACTGCTTTCGCGGCAGTAGAACTTGCAGGTGAGATCGAGGCTATTTTCAGAGAAAAAGCAGCGTCCGGAAAACGTAAGAAGGTTATGCTGTATAAGCAGAAGACCGAGGACAGAGAAAATGCCGAGAAGGAACTTGATTCAATAAAGAACCAGTTCGAGGTGGCACAGATAAACAGCAAGGCTACCATTGAAGAACATCAGAAAGTAAAAGAGAAATTTGATAAAGATCTCGCAGCACTTAATGAGACGATCGAAGAGAACCAGTCAGTCATCTCTGCCAAGAAGGAAGCTCTGCAGGCATTAAAGGATAAGAGCAGGGCAGTTGATGAGAGACGTTCGGTCGCAAACCAGAAAATAAAAGATATTGAGAACTCCATGCGTGAGATCGACGTAAGGATAAGGGAAGAAGAGGCAAGGCATTAAGTTTAGTGAAAGGCGGAGTACAAAATGACAGTAGACGAAATTTTCTCGAGCGAATCTGAACACTTGTATTTCAGACTTATTGCTGCCCGAAATGCCCTGAATGCAGCAAATGATAATGAAACAAGACAGGTTCTGAACGAAATACTCGACGATACATTAAATAATATATCAAGGATAGGTACTGATGAGGAAATAGCAGCAGCTGAAGAAATAGTAGTACGCAAGAGCAATAAGAACGTTAAGGATTATCTGTCATGTCAGAAATTCTCACTTATCGCATCTGCAGTTGCTTTTGCCGCAATCGTGATCTCAGTACTTGCTTTGATACTTATCATTGTAGGAGCAAACAATTCCAAAGTTAAGGCTATCATTACCGTAGTACTTATCGGCGGCGGCATCAGTGCCATGGCTTTACTGGTTGCTTCATATATGAAGAAACGTATGGCTACGGCAAAGGAGTCGCTCAAAGGCAAGACGGTTATCGGTGCAAGGATCGATACCGGTGTTAAGTCGACTGCTACCAATACTGCAGCATCTTACACACCTGCACCCGAACCCAAGCCTGTAGCACCTGCAGCACCTGCAGCCCCTGCCGTATATATGCCGGGCGGAAATTCATCCGCAGCAAGCAATGTATCTTCAGCTCCAGCAGAAGAGGCACCGTATACAGCACCTGCAGCTACAGTAACAGCACCTGCTCCCGGTCGTCCGACCGTAAGCCGTCCCGCACCTGCAGCACGTCCGAAGAACGAACGTACAGCATCAAGGAAGCAGAAGGGTCCCAAGGTTGTCAGAAACTACTTTGGTTTCCTCAAAATACTTATTCCGCTTGCAGTGGTAGCGGTACTTGGTTTTGTGGTATATACCAACTGGGCAAAGATAGAATCATCTATCAAGAACATTATGTATAATGTGGGGCTTACAGATCCGGCACCCAAGGCTGACGTTGAGCGCTTCAAAGAGCTTAATGCCAAGCTGGTAGAGGTTAAGAACATTGTATATTACAATGAGGCTGACAGACTCTTTAAAGACGGACAGTATGCCGAAGCAGCCGAGCTGTATAACAAGTGTCTGCTTTTCAAGGATGCAGAAGCAAAACGTGTTGAAGCAAGAAATGAAGATTATTATCAACAGGCTTTGAAACAGTCTTCAGTTTCACTGATCAATACAATTAAGATACTTAACCAGATCACATTGCCTTATAAGAATACAAAGTCCTTACTTATCAGATATTCCAAGTATACACCGTATGTAAATTACACATATGAAAATGATACTGACAGATTTGCCATAAAGGATTTCGTATTTAAGGATTATGTAATTTACATCAATGAAGAACGAATGGGCCTGAAGAGAATCGAGAACATTGTTGACAAAGAAGGCTATGAATTCGAGGTAATTGAGAAGAAGGGTGATACCGAGATCAAGTGGTACATCGCTGAAGATCATGTTCTTAAGGTATCAGATGAAGGAAATAAGACCTTAAAAAGATAATCCCGTAGTTAAAAAGGAGTAACCTTTTAGATGAAAACGTTCAAAAAAAGCCCCTGGAGCTCGGCAGGACCTATATATGTGGCTGCAGCAGCTTTTGTTGGCGGAGTACTTGTTTTCCCGGCTACGGTATCCGGTATGTTTCTGGCCGGGTTATCCTCATTCTGCGGCTGGGCCATCAGTAAGATGTTCTGGCCAAAGCAGCTGGTTGAGCTGGAGGATAATTCCAAAAAGCCTGAACCTGCACCGGAACCTGTAAAGCAGGAGGAAAAGAAACCCGAGCCGGATCAGGGTATCAAGAAGAGACCGAGAACCGGAGACGCATCCATAGATGCGCTTCTTGATGAAGAAGAAAAGGCTATAGCTGAAATGAGACGTCTGGACAAAGCTATAGAGGATGAAAAAGTATCCGGACAGATAGTCCATCTTGAAGAAGTGACTACCAAGATAGTGAACTTTATCGTGGAGAATCCTTCGAAGAAAAGTCAGGTCAGGAAGTTCTTTAATTACTATCTTCCTACTACTCTTAAGCTGTTAAATGCTTATGACAGGATGGATGAAACCGGTATTTCCGGCATGAATATCGACGGTACCAAGGGTAAGGTTGAAGAAATGATGGACACCTCTCTTGCAGCGTTCGATAAGCAGCTGGATGCACTTTATGCCGATGATGCGCTTGATATTTCCGCAGAGATCAAGGTCATGGAGGGAATGCTTGCACAGGAAGGGCTTAAAGATGACGCGATCACGGGCTTAAGATAAATTAAAGTTCCGTAATTTGCAAAAGTAACAGATTATTTAAGGACTATTTAAGAAAGTCCGCACTATTGTTTATAAAAACCATATGGTATATTATCTAAAGATCCGAAAGGTTTTACGAGGAGGAAATATTTTATGGATAACGGAATACCTTCATTAACACTTGAACCTAATGCAATGGCAGCACCCGCTGCACCTGCAGCTATTGAGGCACCTTCGATGCCCCAGGCAGCAGCTGCTCCCGCGCAGCCTCAGGCAATACAGGTATCTGCTGTTCCGTCAGCACCTACACTTACACTTAATCCTGAAGCTGAAAAGCAGAACGGTCAGCAGGCACAGCAGGAAGCAGATCCCGTTCAGATCAACGAGGACATGCTTACCGAAGAGGAAAAGGCGATTGTTAATGACTTTGCATCCAAGATCGATATTTCCGATTCAAATATGGTAATGACCTATGGTTCTGCAGCACAGCAGCATATCGCTTCATTCTCGGAATCAGCACTTAACAGTGTTAAGACTAAGGATCTCGGTCAGATAGGCGAGACACTTTCTTCACTGGTTGTTCAGCTGAAAACCCTGGACGAGCCCGAGAAGAAGGGTATCGCAGGATGGTTCCAGAAGAAAAAGCGTGATGTAGCCACCATGAAGGCTAATTATACAAAGGCTGAGGCCAATGTGGATAAGATCGTTGAAATGCTTGAGCAGCATCAGGTAACACTTATGAAGGACATAGCCCTTTTTGACCAGATGTACGATCTTAACCTTAAGTATTATAAAGAGCTTACAATGTATATCATTGCCGGTAAGAAGAGACTTGCCGAGGTACGTGCAAATGAGCTTCAGGAGCTCCGTAAGAAGGCAGAGGAGACCGGTGCACAGGAAGATGCTCAGGCATACAATGATTTCTCCAATCTTTGTGACCGTTTTGAGAAAAAGCTTCATGATCTTGAACTTACCCGTATGATCTCTATTCAGATGGGTCCTCAGACCAGAATGCTTCAGAACAATGATACATTGATGGTAGAAAAGATACAGTCCTCTATCGTTAATACGATCCCGCTGTGGAAATCACAGATGGTACTTGCACTCGGTATCGAACACGGACGTCAGGCTACAGCTGCTCAGTCGGCAGTTACCAATATGACAAACGAGCTCTTAAAGAAGAATGCCGAGACATTGAAAATGGCTACTATCGAGACTGCTAAGGAAGCAGAGAGATCTGTAGTAGATATTGAGACATTAAAGACTACAAATGAGAATCTTATCAGCACATTAGACGAAGTAATGAAGATCCAGACCGAAGGCAAGGCTAAGCGTGCAGCAGCCGAGCAGGAACTCGGAAGGATCGAAGGCGAATTAAAGCAGAAGCTTATGGAGCTTAAGAGCTGAAGAATCTTTTAAAAGGATGGATAGTTAGTGGGAAAGATAAAAAGATTTTTCCAGAAGACGGGCGTGGCGATCGCAATACTCGCTTGTACCATAATAGGTGCCGTAAAACTGAGCCCGGCGCTTACGGATGCTTCAATGTTTCAACATGCGATGACTGTGGCCGGAGGCCTGGTCGGAGCTGGAGTGTTGATGGCCGGATGCGGTATCGGAAAAGCAATACAGTCTTCAAAAGAAAAAAAGCTTTTAGAGCAGTATAACGGACCTCAGATAGAGAGCCCGAAGCAGACGGCACAGGGTGTTAACAACGGATTTAATTCCGCCAACGGCAGTTTCAGCCAGAAGATGAGCCAGACTGCCGAAAGGATCACTGAAAAGGTAGGCCGGGGAGCCAACAAACTCGGTATCGAGATGGGAAAGCTGTTTAACAATAATAACAGACCCAATACCTCGGCCAATCCCTACAGTTCTACTGTAAATCACGGAGCCAATCCCTACAGCTCAACAGACAGGATGAGTGCAGGATACGGTGGAAGATATAACGGCCAGAATTACAATGCAAGCATGACCGGAGATGTCAGAGATGCGGCACGTACCGGGCAGCAGGGCGGATATTACAGCGGAAACAACCAGCAGTATAATAACGGCCGTCAGGGTAATTACAATCAGCAATACAACAACGGTCAGTACAATAACGCCCGCCAGAACAATAACCAGAGACGTTATGAAAACGTACAGGGCGGTCAGGGCGGACGTCCCGGACAGAACGGATACAACGGATATAACGGATATGCTCCGAACAGCGGCAGTTATAACCAGAACGTACAGTACGGCGGCGGGAACAACCAAAATTACAGACCAAATAACAATATGAACAACCAGAATGTTCAATACGGAAATTATCAGAACCAGAGTTCAAGACCTGCACCGAATACAAGCGGTCTTGAGGAAAGCGCAAAGAGCAACTACTTCGAGAATGAGCCCGGAAGTTCATCCTACAGAAGCGGTCCTTTGAAAAAAGAAAGATAGGATTTTTCTATTATACGGGAAGAGCCTTTAAAAGTTCTTCCCGTTAATTCTGTAAAGAGAGGTAAAGAAGCTGATGAAATTCATATCATGGAATGTAAACGGACTTAGAGCATGCATGCAAAAAGGCTTTATGGATTTCTTTAAGGAAATAGATGCTGACATATTCTGTCTACAGGAGACCAAGCTTTCCGAAGGACAGATCGAACTCCCCTTGGAAGGTTATCATCAGTATTGGAATTATGCTGAGAAAAAAGGATACTCAGGTACTGCTTTATTTACAAAAGAAGAACCTGTATCTGTTACATATGGCATAAATATAGAAGAGCATGACCATGAGGGAAGAGTAATCACAGCGGAATACAAGGATTTTTATTTTGTAGACGTATACGTTCCCAATTCCCAGCGTGAGCTTGCCCGTATCGATTACCGAATGGAATGGGAAAAAGATTTTCTTTCCTATATAAAAGGGTTGGAAAAGAAGAAGCCGGTGATATACTGCGGGGACCTTAATGTGGCACATAAAGAGATCGACCTTAAGAATCCCGATTCAAACCATATGAACGCAGGCTTTACCGACAGGGAAAGAGAGTGCTTTACCAGGGTGCTTGAGAACGGTTATATCGATTCCTTCAGGTACTTTTATCCGGATAAAAAAGAAGCTTATTCCTGGTGGTCATATATGTTTAAGTCAAGGGAGAGGAATACAGGCTGGCGTATAGACTACTTTGTTGTGTCCGGGAAGCTCAAAGGAAGGCTTAAGGATGCGGTTATACACTCGGATATAATGGGTTCCGATCATTGTCCTGTGGAACTTGACATGGAGTAAGAATGCCGGATACGCAACCATATACATTTATATGCAGGTTAAGTGAAAGATAATTTAAAAACTGCTTGACATATATGTGGTTTTGAGGTAATATATCTAATGTCGTTGCGAAACGAATGTGTGTGTAGCTCAGCTGGATAGAGCGTCTGGCTACGGACCAGAAGGTCGCGAGTTCGAATCTTGTCACACACATAGGCCTCAAACATTTGGTTTGGGGCTTTTATTTTGTTTTAAATATCGTCATTCTGAGAGAAGCGAAGAATCATAAAGAAATTGAGGAATTAATAATGATAACTATCAAAAGAACCGGAAGGATCATGGTACTCCTTCTGATAATGACATTATCGGTCTTTATAATGACCGCATGCAGTTCTGAAAAAGAAGATAATACAACAGGAACCGAGACTGCCGAAATCTCAAATGAATCAGAAGAGGAGGTAAATGATTCATTTGCAGGCAAGCTGGCCGGAAAGCTTTCGGGACTGCCTGACGAACTGGTATGTTTTATAATCTCAATGGTACCCGTTATAGAGCTTAGAGGAGGTCTTATCATTGCAGCTATAAAAGGCATACCGCTCTTTAAGGCGATAGGTATCTGTATAGCCGGCAATATCATACCGGTACCTTTTATCCTGCTTCTTATCACACCGATATTTACATGGCTTAAGAAGACCAAGCTCTTTAAACCCATAGTTGAAAAGCTGGAAAATAAGTCGATGGGTAAGAGCGAAAAGATCAAAAAGTATGAATTCATCGGACTTGTCCTGTTTGTCGGTATCCCGCTTCCCGGCACCGGAGCATGGACCGGTTCACTTATCGCTTCCTTATTAAATATAAAGTTTAAAAAGGCATTCCCGGCCGTTATATTGGGATTGCTCATGGCAACAGTTATAATGTGTCTTATCTCATACGGTATTCCGTGGATCATCGCAAATGTATTCTGATCTGCTTTAGCCACGGGATAGGTATATCAGGGTACGTAACGGACAGGGTTATCCGGTCCGGATACACATAGGGGGTACGGATGGAAAAGAAGAGTATCGACAAGGACGAACTTAAAAATCTGCTCGAAATGTACGATATCGGAAAAAAGCCCCTTGCAAAGCTCTTGGGATGGGGTGAAACAACCATAGTGCTGTATGCCGGTATGAAGACCATACCCGATAATGAATATACCCAGAAGCTTTATCAGCTGTACCGCGATAAAAACAGTTTTCAGGAACTGCTGATAAATAACGGGGATAAGATAACGGGTGTGGCCTACAGGAAGAGCCTGACAAAGCTTTATAAGCCGATACTTGAAAGCAGGATACTGCTTATAGCTCAGTACATTATCGATACATGTCCGGGTACACTTTCACAGGCACATCTGGATGTTATACTGTTATGGTCCCAGATACTTTCTTTAAAGTTTTTAGGGAAGCCTGTATTTGACGATATTTATCAGCCCACCAAAGGAAACGGCAATTCACCGTATAAGACAGTGGCGGAAGGCTTTAAAAACTCCGTATTTTTCAGTAACTCTACCCTTTCCCCTGATAAGCTTATAGACGAACAGACGAAGGAAATAATATCCTTTGTATCCGAAATGTTTTCCTGGTATGGAGAAAGAGCATTCAACAGTCTGCTTGCAGCAGAACGCTTCAGGCTCTGCGGACCGCCTCAGGAAAAGACCAGACGATCGGTATCCAATGAACTGATGAAAAAAATATACGGGGAACTGTTTGAACAGGCCAAGGTCAAAAAAATAAAAGATGTGGAAACCTTCATATTTAAGAGGCTTGAGACCATAAGAAAGAAAACGGTTTCTTCACTTACCGATAAAGAGAAAAAAGTGCCTTTAAATTAAAAAGGTAACTGTAGTGATAAAACATAAAAAGCAGTAATAAAACATAAAAAATAAGGCTGTGAATAAGTTCACAGCCTTTACTTATCTGTCGGGTATCATCCCTTTTTAAATCCTGCACGCTTTCTGAGTGTGGGATCAAGTATCTTTTTCCTGATCCTTAAGTTCTTGGGAGTGATCTCCAAAAGCTCATCATCATCGATAAATTCGAGTGCCTGCTCGAGTGAGAGTATTCTCGGAGGTGTAAGTCTTAATGCTTCATCTGCACTTGATGAACGGGTGTTGGTCATCTGCTTTCTCTTACATACGTTAAGCTCGATATCCTCGCCCTTACCGCTCTGGCCTACAACCATTCCTGCATATACCTGCTCACCTGCACCGATAAACAGAGTTCCGCGTTCCTGGGCATTATACAGACCGTATGTTACGGATTCACCGCTCTCGAATGCTATAAGGCTTCCCTGCTTTCTGAAAGCTATATCTCCCTTGTAAGGACCGTATCCGTCGAATATCGTATTAAGTATGCCGTTACCCTTGGTATCTGTCATGAACTCACCGCGGTATCCGATAAGACCTCTTGCGGGGATGGAGAATTCAAGTCTTGTATATCCGCCTGAAACGGTGGACATATTGAGCAGCTCGCCCTTACGGTTGCTGAGCTTTTCAATAACCGTACCGGAAAACTCCTCAGGGACATCAACGTAAGCTTTTTCCATGGGCTCGAGTTTTTCACCGTTTTCGCCCTTCTTGAAGATTACCTGTGCCTTGCTTACAGCAAACTCATATCCTTCACGTCTCATGGTTTCTATGAGGATTGAAAGATGAAGCTCGCCACGGCCCGATACCTTAAATGCCTCGGTAGTATCGGTTTCTTCAACCTTTAAGCTTACATCCGTATTTAATTCGCGGAAAAGCCTGTCTCTTAAGTGACGTGAGGTAACCCATTTTCCTTCCTTACCTGCCAAAGGTGAATCGTTTACCACAAAATTCATTGAAAGAGTGGGCTCTGAGATCTTCTGGAAAGGTATAGCCTCTACATCATCGGGAGAGCAGAGTGTATCACCGATATGGATATCTTCGATACCCGAGAAAGCTACGATGGAACCTATTGTGGCGCTCTGTACCTCTACCTTCTTTAAGCCGTCGTATTCGTAAAGCTTGCTTATCTTTACCTTCTTTGTTTTATCGGGATCATGGTAGTTTACGATCACAACATCCTGACCGACCTTGATGGTACCGTTGTCAACTTTACCTACACCGATCCTTCCTACGTACTCGTTATAATCGATGGTGCTTACAAGTACCTGTGTTCCGCGGTCGGGGTCACCCTCGGGAGCGGGGATGTATTCAAGGATCGTATCAAATAAGGGCTTCATGTTCTGAGGTGTATCATTAAGCTCTAAGATCGCTACACCTGATTTCGCTGATGCATATACGAAAGGACAGTCAAGCTGCTCATCGCTTGCATCAAGCTCGATAAAGAGCTCGAGTACCTCGTCGATAACACGCTTGGGATCTGCCTCGGGTCTGTCTATCTTATTTATACAGCATATAACGGGAAGATTAAGCTCCAAAGCTTTCTTTAATACGAACTTGGTCTGAGGCATGGGTCCTTCAAATGCGTCAACGACCAGTACTACACCGTTAACCATTTTCAGAACTCGCTCAACCTCACCGCCGAAATCGGCATGACCGGGTGTATCGATGATATTTATTTTTACTCCGTTATAGTTAACCGCGGTATTCTTTGAAAGAATGGTGATACCTCTTTCTCTTTCAAGATCGTTTGAGTCCATGACTCTTTCTTCGACCACCTGGTTTGAACGGAATACGCCGCTCTGGCGGAGAAGTGCATCGACAAGGGTTGTTTTACCATGGTCAACATGTGCAATTATCGCTATGTTTCTGATATCTTCACGCTTCATTTTAAACCTCTTATTATTATGCAATGGTTTATAGTTATGTCATCCTCGGATACTTATGTTCCGAAGGATATTTCATCTTCAAACTCAAATATTTTATCAATAATACAAAAAAAAGGCAAGTAAAAATTTTTAAATGCCTACTTATATTATTTGTGAATAATGACAAATAAAATGCCGTAATTGACAAAACCATGCAAAATGTACTATACTGTTTCCGTATGTGACAGAAATCATATTGACGGAAAGAGTCAGTAAAAGAATTATTTTGGAGGACAAAACAATGAACATAGTATGCCTGGATTTAGAGGGAGTGCTTGTACCCGAGATCTGGATCGCCTTTTCCGAAGCAAGCGGGATACCCGAGCTTAGAAGGACCACAAGGGATGAGCCGGATTATGATAAGCTCATGAAATTCCGGATCGGGATACTTAAAGAGCATGGATTGGGACTTAAGGAAATCCAGGAAACTATAGCAAAGATAGATCCGATGCCCGGAGCAAAGGAGTTTTTGGATGAACTCCGTTCCATCACACAGGTACTTATCTTAAGTGATACTTTCTCACAGTTCGCGGGACCTTTGATGAAGAAGCTCGGATATCCGACTATATTCTGTAATGAGCTTGTAGTGGGAGAGAACGGTGAGATCACAGGATTTAAGATGAGATGCGAGCAGTCTAAGCTTACAACCGTAAAGGCACTTCAGTCCATAGGTTTTGATACTATTGCAGCAGGTGACAGCCATAACGACCTTGGCATGATACTTGCAAGCAAGGCAGGCTTCCTGTTCAGAAGTACCGAACAGATCAAGGCTGATCATCCGGAGCTCCCCGCATTCGAGACATACGAGGAATTTATGGCAGCAATAAAGGCTGTATTGTAAAACATGTCATACTGAGCATTAGCGAAGGATCTTTAATATTTAACAGTACCTGACCCGTAATAGAAAGGAGGAGTATATGTACGATGAATTTCTGCAGCAGTTGATACAGATCAATGTCCTGCCGCTGTGCATTATAATCTTCCTTATCATTTTTATAGGATTTAATGATGTATATGAGCATGAAGTAACGGAGATGTTCGTAAAGCCCCTGTTCTTTCTGATAATACTCATTGTTATCGATAACATAGATTATTATCTGCTGAACGGTCGTAATACCGGCTTTATACATGTCCTTTCTGCAGTACTCGGGTACAATATCCGTATCTGCCTGATGCTTTCACTGATATTCATAGAGCTGAGGGAAGAAAAGAAGATACTTAAGAATATTTTGGTCATACCGGCCGTTGTCAATTTTGTGATCACGATGCTTGCTTTCTTCACAAAACTGGTATTCTGGTACGGCGAGGACGGAAGCATAATGAGAGGCCCGTTAAGTTATACTCCTCACGTGGTTTCGTTCCTATATGCCGTGATACTGTTTGTATACGGCATTTACATCTTAAAATATGACAGATGGCGTGAATCGATCGTGGTTTGTGTGGCTACCATGCTTTCACTGCTTGCCACATTTGTTGAGACCATGTTCCAGTTAAGAGGAATCCTTATCGGAGTAGTATCTCTTGATGTTGCATTCTTTTACATGTTCATGCATGTGGAGTACTTTAAGAGGGATATCCTGACAGGAGCGCTTAACCGTGTAAGCTTTTATGCAGATACCAGAAATCTTGAGAGCAAGGATGAGGTAACGGTATTCTCGATAGATCTGAACGATCTGAAAAAGATAAATGATACTTTAGGACATCCGGCAGGAGACGAAGCCATAAAAGGCGCAGCACAGGTAATAAGGAAAGACCTGCTTAAGGGCAGTCATTTCTACCGTGTGGGCGGAGATGAGTTTGTGATAGTCTCGATCGGCGTACCTCAGGAAAAGACGGATAAGATGCTTACCTGTCTCCTTATGGACATGAACGCATCAAAATACCGCTTCGCCATAGGCAGTGCCACTATGCAGGATAATGAGGTATTCGATGATGTATACAAACGCGCCGACCGTGAAATGTACGCCAACAAACGTGCTATGAAGGGCGAGCGCCGCAAGCCCCAGTAGGGGAAGGAACCAAAAAAATCTGATAACAAATACGGGCTCTGTCCGGACAGAGCCCTTTTTAATTTTACGGTAAAAAAGCGGGGGCGCGGATTGTTTTTCCGGACACTCTTTGGAGTGTGTCCGGGGAAATGATCCGTGGCCCCCGCGGGTTAATTAAAGTTTATAAATTATTATGGTACCTGACCGGGATATTAATAAGATCAGATGTAGTACTCTACGTTATACTCGGTCTTACCTGCTGCGGCAGGAACAAGGTTGCCGGCTACAGCTGCACCGTCTACTACGAGACCCTTGCCGCTGCCATCCTGGATAATACTGATGTTGTATGTTGCGCCTCTGTACTTACGTGTTACCTTGTAGCTTCCGAAGTCCTTGGTAACACAAGGCTTGATCGAAAGACCGTGTAATGTAGGCTGGATACCTAAGATAGCCTGGGTGATATCAACTACAACCCATGCAGCGGTACCTGTAAGGAATGAGTTCTTAGCCTCGCCGTAATGAACAGCTGCACGGCCTGCGATCATCTGGCTGTATACGTAAGGCTCTGTACGGTGGATCTCGCTTACGTCCTCAAGGAACGCAGGACAGCTTCTCTTATAGATATCAAATGCCTTTTCAGCATCACCGATAACAGTTGCAGCCACTGAACACCAGGGATTGTTATGTGTGAAGATTGCACCGTTCTCCTTGTATCCGGGCGGATATGAAGAAATCTCACCCAGTTCAACGTGATAAGTAGTATAGCAGGGAGCTAAGATCTCGATACCGTAATCATTCATCAGGTGCTTGTAGATGGAATCAAGTGCCTTAGCGCCGTAGCCCTTCTCTTCGCCGATGCCTGCCATGGTACAGAAGCCCTGAGGCTCGATGAAGATCTTGCCTTCTTCACATTCATTTGAACCAACTTTGTTTCCGTATGCATCATATGCACGTAAGAACCACTCGCCGTCCCATCCGAACTCTTCGGTAGCGGCTTTAACCTTATCTACCTCAGCCCTGACAGCCTTTGCTTCATCGGCAAGTCCTACATAATCACAGATATCTGCATATTCCTTACCGTACTTAACAAACATACCTGCGATAAATACAGACTCAGCAACGGGACCCTCACTGGGACCGAATGTCTGGAAGGATTCACCGGGCTCCTCTGAGAAGCAGTTAAGGTTCAGACAGTCATTCCAGTCGGCACGTCCGATAAGGGGAAGACCGTGAGGTCCTTTGTTATTGATAGTGAAGTTGATGCTTCTGCGGAGATGCTCCATAAGGGGCTTCTCGCTGCCTTCAACATTGTTGAAAGGTGTAGGATGATCAAGGATCGTAGCATCGCCTGTCTCGCGGATATAAGCTGCAGTACATGCAACAAGCCATAACGGGTCATCGTTAAAGCCGCCGCCGATATCTGCATTACCACGCTTGGTAAGAGGCTGGTACTGATGATATGTTGAACCGTTTTCAAACTGGATGGAAGCGATATCGATAATTCTGTCCCTTGCTCTCTCAGGGATAAGATGCATGAATCCGAGTAAGTCCTGACAGGAATCTCTGAATCCCATACCACGTCCGATACCGGTCTCCCAGTATGAAGCGGAACGGCTCATGTTAAAGGTAACCATTACCTGGTACTGATGCCAGATATTAACCATGCGGTTAACCTTTTCATCCTTGCTCTCAACATGGTAGATGGAGAGAAGGTTATCCCAGTATTTCTTTAATGCATCGAATGCCGCGTCACATGCTTCAGCGGTATTGTATTTATTGATAAGAGCGATAGCGGGCTTCTTGTTGATAACGCCCTTTGATTCCCATTTTTCGGTCTTGGGAACCTCAATATATCCGAGCTGGAATACATAAGATTTCTTCTCGCCGGGAGCAAGAGTAACCTTGATACTGTGGCTTGCGATGGGATACCAGCCGGAAGCAACGGTGTTGCCGCTCTTTCCGTTCTCAATGGCTATAGGATTGTTCCAGGCGCGTCTTGCACCTAAGAATACGTCACGGTCGGTATCAAAACCGTCCACCTCGGTATTAACGGTGAAGAAAGCGTAATGGTTACGTCTCTCACGGAATTCTGTCTTATGATAGATGGTGCTGCCGACTACCTCAAGCTCACCGATACTTAAGTTTCTCTGGTAGTTCTGTGAATCGTCAACCGCATTCCATAAGCACCACTCGATTCCGGAGAAGAGGGTAAGCTCTTTGGCTGCGCCTGAATTATTGGTAACTTCTAATTTATGGAGCTCACATGCATCTCCTAAAGGAACGAAGAAAGTAAGCTTTGCATTAACGCCGTCTTTGGTGCTGTTAAATGTGGTATAGCCCATACCATGTCTGCACTCGTAGCTGTCAAGCTCTGTCTCTGCGGGACGGTATGCGGGGCTCCATACGGTATTACCGTCCTTGATGTAATAAAGCCTTCCGCCTATATCACCGGGAACATCGTTATAACGATATCTGGTGATTCGTCTGAGCTTTGCGTCACGGTAGAAGCAGTAGCCGCCGGCGGTGTTGGAAATAAGTCCGTAAAAGCCGTCATTCCCTAAGTAATTGATCCAGGGAAGAGGAGTAAAAGGTGTGGTTATGCAGTATTCTTTTGCTGCATCATCGAAAAATCCGAACTTCATAAATAGAATCCTTTCCTTTATAAATAGTGATAGATCATAGGTCCATTTTATCATAAAATCACGCTTTTGCAATGGAATCTGCAAATTTTTTACATCTTATTATATTTATGGAGGTATATTATGTTTTGTGAAAAATGCGGTAGCAAGATACCTGACGGAAGTGCTTTCTGCCCTAATTGCGGCGCAAAAGCTGCAGCAGCGGCAGTAAAGGAAGCAAAAAAGGAAGCAGCTAAGGCAGCTGAGGTGGTAACTTCTGAAGCAGCAGCCGTAGAACAGCAGGCTGAAACAGTAGCACAGCAGGTTGCGGCAGCTCCCGAGGCAGTACCTGCACAGGTAGAGGCTGCAGTTGATCAGGCACAGGCTGTAGGTCAGGAAGCAGTTCCCGTAGCAGCTAAGCCCCCTAAGCAGAAGAAGGAAAAGAGCGGCAAGGGTATATCACCCGTTAAGATCGCACTTATCGCAGTTGCAGCAGTTGTAGTTGTGGTTGCAGCTATATTCTTACTTTCAAAGTCAGCAAGAAATGCGGTTAAAAAAGCTTTCTCATCCGATGAGAGCTATTTTGTAAGCGTAGAGCAGGCAGCAGTAGAGGATCTTGCAGATATGCTCACTACAGCATACGAGAGCGATATTCTCGAATTACTTGATTTTTATAAATCAGAGTTTGCACTTTCCGGTGACATCGATATCAGCAAAGATGCGGAAGATTTATTAGAGACGCTTAATAAGGCATCAGGCAAAAAGCTTGACCTTACATGGCTTAAAACAGGAAAGGTTGAAGCTGCTTTTGCCATGAAGGATAAGAGCGTACAGCTTAACGGCGGTATCACGGCAAATAAGAAGACTCTCTTTGATTTTGACTTCATCGTTGACTTTAATGATGCCTATGCATACATAGGATTACCTCTTCTTAACAGCCAGTATGCAGCTATCGATCTTGCTGACAAGCTCGGCGGCGATGAGATCCTTGACAAGATCGATGAGATTGAGACTTATAAGGACGCTCTTCCTACCACAAAAGAGATCAAGAGTCTTGTATCCAGATACACCAAGGTTGCACTCAGCAAGATCAAGAAGGTTAACAACGTTAAGAAGGATGTTAAGCTTAAAGTCGGAAAAGCAAGCGGCGAGTATACAAGATACAGAGTTGTCATTGATGAAGAACTCATGAAGGACATCTATGACGCAGTACTCAATGAGATACTTGATGATGCAGAGCTTGAGAAGATCCTTATGCGTATGGAAGATGCAGGCGTTTTCAAAACAGAAGGCTATGTTGATGCATTCTATGAAGAGATCAACAATGCCCTTGATAACCTTGACAACAGACACTTTGACGAGATCTCACTTGAAGTATATGTTGACGGCGCAGGTGATATAGTTGCACAGCATATATTTGATGCCGATGCAAAACTCATAGAAGGCTATCAGTATGTTATCGGTGATGATAACAGCTTCGGATTTGAGATCGGTGAGTACAGAAACGACGAATTAAGAAAAGGCTATTCGATCGACGGAACTATCAGCGGAAACAAGGTTACCGGTACAGTTAATTATGTACGTTCAGGTTCTGTAAGAACCTCGATCGACTTTATCGATGTTGATGTAAGAAAGCTTCTTTCAGGTAATCCTTCAGGTAAGCTTGAGTATGATCTGTCTAAGCTCATCGGTTCATCTTCATTCAGAGGATTTACCGTTACCGTTGATTTCGACCTTGTAGTAAAGAGCTCAAAGGTTAATGTAGTACTTAAGGAAGATGACAAGAAGCTCATCACTGCAGACCTTTCATTAAAGAAATCTTCAGCATCAACGATCAAAGCTCCTTCAAAGACTGTTGATATCGAGAACAACAACGATATCAAGGACTTCTTAGAAGATCTTGACTGGGATAAGATGATCGAGAACTGTGAAGCAGCAGATATGCCTGATATGTATACACGTGCTCTTGACAAGCTCTCAAGAAACGGCCTGAGTTTAGACAGCCTTATGAGCATGCTTCCCAGAAGAATCAGAAATATGGTAAGATAATAACTGTAACAATTGATTGGAGTTTTTAATGATTTATGCAAGAGCAAAAAGAGTGGGCTTAGTATTAAGCCTGCTCTTTGTGTTAGGATTGATATGTAATATACAGATACCGGTATCGGGAGCCGAAGATGGAAGCGGTTACACTACCCAAAACTTCCCGATGCAGTATCTGACGATAGATGTTCCGGATGATTATATCCGTCTCGATACATCTTTAAAGGACGCCGATCCCATATGGGAGCAGGCAGAGATACCGGATGCCAAAAATGCAAAGGAAGAATATGAAGCACGTGGAGTGGTAGCTGTTTATTTTGTGCCCGACACGCATTCATATATATACTTCGTACAGAAAAAAACGGATGAAGCATTAAGGGCTTTTGATATTTCCGGATACAGTGATGAGGATCTTATCGAATACGCAAAGAAAATCCTGCCCGAGATTGAGAATACCGAGATAACTGTCGGAACTTATGCCCATCCGGACATGAACATGTATAAGATAAATCTTTCCGAGACCATAGAAGACGGCATTTCCGAGGTCACCTACGGTACCATAGTAAACGGTATGGGAATACAGTTTAGTATGGATGACAGCAGGAACAAGGAAGGTTTTAAGGAAGAGATCCTCGTAGATTTTATCAATCATGTAAAGCTTACCACCAAGATGACCCGTGAGGAATACGAGGCCAGGGTAAGAAAAACATGGACCACGATCGGCTGTTTCTTCGGCGGCGGCATCCTGCTTATGGTGATATTGTATGTCATAAGCAAACAGCAGCAGAAGAAGAAAAAGAGAAAGATCGAGGATGTATCGAAAAAGCTTTACGATTTCCGTACTCGTAAAAAAGACGGAAAAGTTGATATAAGCGGCATAAAATATGAGGTTGAGACCGAGTATGACGCTAAGCTGATCGAAGCATACAGTACTTTTAATTTCTGGTTTAAGAACATTAAAAAAGATATTATCATGGCGCTTATCTATGTGGGATTTGTCGGATATGCCACATATCTCGGCAGCACATTTGTCCTCATAGTAGGTATAACGGTAGCATTCATTCTTTTATATCACAGATTCTCCGGAAAAGAAAAATTCCAGGACAACATGATGAAGCGTTACGAAATAAAGAAGAAAAAGAGTGTTACCGCGGTATACAGATTTTATGATGAATTCTTTACATTGTCGGGTATCGATTCCATAGCCGAATTCATCTATCCGCAGGTGTTCAGACTGGCTAATTTCCAGGGATACCTGTTCCTGTATGTATCGGATGACAATGCCCTGGTTATCGATGTGGAAAAGATACCTGAAGAAGACAGGGCAGAATTTATAAAATATATTTACGAAAAATCAAGATGAAACAGAAAGGCTTTACAAAATGACACAATCAAGGACACACAACTGTAATGAACTCCGTATAAGTGATGTCGGAAAGAACGTTACCTTATGCGGCTGGTATGAAAATATGAGAAAGGTCAGCAAGACCTTAGGTTTCCTGGTACTCCGTGACTTTTACGGCACCACACAGATAGTCGTTGAGACCGAGGATATGATGAATATCTTAGACGGCATCAACAACGAGTCCACCATCTCCGTTACCGGTACCGTAAGAGAGAGAAGCAGCAAGAATCCGAGCCTTCCCACAGGTGATATCGAAGTAGTACCCGAGAAAATAGATATACTCGGAAAATGTATATATAACGAGCTTCCCTTTGAGATATTGAGATCAAAGGAGGCAGATGAGAATACCAGACTTAAGTACAGGTTCCTTGATTTAAGAAACCCTGAAGTTAAATCAAAGATAGTTTTAAGAAGCAAGGTAGTGGCTGACCTTCGACGTGCCATGACGGATGAGGGATTTTTGGAGATCACCACTCCCATACTTACAGCTTCATCACCCGAGGGTGCAAGAGACTATATAGTTCCGAGCCGTAAGTTCCCCGGAAAGTTCTATGCACTTCCCCAGGCACCCCAGCAGTTTAAGCAGCTGCTCATGACATCGGGCTTCGACCGTTATTTCCAGGTGGCTCCCTGTTTCAGAGATGAGGATGCCCGCGGTGACAGAACTCCCGGCGAGTTCTACCAGCTTGATATGGAGATGGCATTTGCGTCACAGGATGATGTACTCGGTGTATTTGAGAGAGTTCTTCCTCCCGTATTTGAAAAGTACGGTGTATATAAGAGGATTTCTCCCGCACCTTTTAAGAGGATTCCTTTCCGTGAGGCAATGGAAAAGTACGGAAGCGACAAGCCCGACCTTCGTATAGACCTTGAGATACAGGATGCTACAGAGCTTCTTGCGGACATAGGCTTTGATGCGTTTGCAGGTAAGAAGATAAAGGTTATCCCCGTATCGGGATTCACAGCTACCAGAAAGCAGATCGATCAATTAGTGGCTGATGTAGAAGTACAGACCGCACGTAAGACCTACTGGTTCCGTATGGACGAGCAGGGTGAGATCGTGGGCGGTATCGCAAAGTTTATACAGCCTGTAAAGGATAAAGTAGTAGCAGCTCTTAATTTAAAGCCCGGATATTTCGTAGGCATAGCTGCATGCGATAAGCTTGATGCAGCTCAGAAGACTGCAGGCGTTATGCGTTCTAAGCTCGGGATCTTATGTCCCGATCATATGGACAAGGAACAGTACCAGTTCTGCTGGATAGTTGACTTCCCTATGTATGAGATAGGTGAGGAATCGGGAGAGCTTGAATTCTGTCACAATCCTTTCTCGATGCCCAACGGCGGATTAGAGATCCTGGAGAAGGCAGAAAAAGGCGAGGTTGATCCTCTTACTATCAATGCATTCCAGTATGACCTCGTAATCAACGGTTACGAGTCGGCATCGGGAGCAGTAAGAAATCATAATCCCGAGATCATGGTTAAGGCATTTAACTTGGTAGGCCTTGGTGAGGATGAGGTTAAGTCCAAGTTCCCCGCAATGTACAATGCATTCTGCTACGGTGCACCGCCTCATGCAGGTGCAGCTCCCGGAGTGGACAGAATGATCATGCTTCTTACCGGCGAAGAGTCCATCAGGGAGGTTATACCTTTCCCGATGAACGGCAAGGCACAGGATGTCATGGTAGGTGCTCCGAGCGAGGT